>JAADDM010000085.1 GCA_013153955.1 Gammaproteobacteria bacterium
CGTTCGTTCGTTCGTTCGTTCGTTCGTTCGTTCGTTCGTTCGTTCGTTCGTTCGTTCGTTCGTTCGTTCGTTCGTTGTGACCATTTTCCTAATGCTGTTTACTAATGACGATTTTTCACCGATGATTTTAAATGTTGTATCTCACAGATGCAGTGAAGCCCGATCAGTTGATCGAGTCGCTGGATCTGCGCAAGCTTATGCCGACACATCGATGGCACATTCAAGGTACTTGCGCTGTTAATGGTGACGGCATATACGAGGGAGTGGAAGCTCTGGCTCGACTTGTCAAGGACTTTCAGAGAGGCCACTACAACCACCACTGAACGTTTCATGTGTTGAAATTTCTTTGTTTAGATTTCAAATGAATGGCAGCTGGTTTGTTATTGTTGTTGTTGTTGTTGAAAATGTTATTCTATTTCGATCAACCACGATGTTATTGGCGTGTTATGGTGTTGGCATTCCGTCTAAACGATATAAGAATGTAATTGCACCGTCAGCCATGAATAAATCCGTGTTGAACTGTATTGGAACAAGTCGTTGAAGTAGTTTGGGCGAACAGTGTTGATGCTTGGTTGGTGGAGATATTTAGTGGCCAAATAGTTGATCCTGTCAGTTATCTTTCTGTCAGAGAAATGACAACATCTATGCCATTCAGCTTGGTATTCATTGCATAATATTGGTAAGACCGTTCTAAATATCCTCATGACAAGGAGAATGAATACGGGAAGGCGCTAAGATGAGGCGGATGGCGTTAGGTGAGAAGAAAAGCAGGTCTTGCCAAATCAATCTGAGAATGGTGTTCTAAATGTGTTTCACTTGGCAAAGCCGAGCTTCACCTAACCGAAATAGAAGTACAGCGAGCAGAAAAAGGCCTATCCCTCCCAATATGAATACATTCATAACTAGCTCGTCACTCCAGTCGATTTCGAATTGCACGATCTTATTTCTTCCTCTTCTTCGTATTGTTAACGAACTAGATCAATTCAAAGAATCAATGTATAGAATCGATGGAAACAAAGGCGATTGCAGATTGGCATCCCAGCCGAACGATTAAATTTCACTCTTCGCTATCTGGCGAGACTTGACAAGAAAATAAACCAGAAACAAAAACCAAACCAACATGTACTACATCTGTTATATAGCTGCAGAAATGAACACACAACATTTATATGATGTTGCAATGAAAGGGGAGTACACTCAGTCGAATCAACACATAAATCCAGTTTTTCAACAACTACCTTTGCCACATCCACCCCGTCCACACACATATGCACTAATGGTAAGGAAAATTAGCAATGTTTGTATCCGAGGTTTTGTGTAGTCATCTTAGACAAGGTGCTTCCTATAGGCAGTCGGCTTACATAACCAGACCAGTAAACAGATGGAAGACGGCGCCTTGGTACCGATCGTCATCTTGTGAGAGCACGGACACTTATTCAACTTGTTGCTAGCTCCCACTCTCATCATTCGACACAAGTTGTGATTCAGCTAGCAAACGAAGAATGTAGGTACTTTGTTAGCAGTCTTTATTCGGTCACGGTATAGCGTGGGAACTGTGGGCGTAAATTTATCGAACTTTACTTTTGACATTTGACTGTTTGGTGACTATCTGATCTCTTGGCGATGTGTATTCGGTGCCAGAAATAAATGCTCGACGAGTCATTATCTACGGTCATTCAAGAGGAATGGCAGAAATGTAAATATTGTAAAAGAAGGCCAAGCTGGCTGGCAGCACCGCTAACATATCAGTTCGTAACCGAAGACATGTCAGTTCGTACCGACACTTTCGTTTTGAAGCCCGTTATCCATAACTAAAGAGATTACAAAAAGAAGAAGAAAACTCATTGTTGACATAGGGAGAGCATTTGCACTTTTGCAGACCACCGTTTTAACACCACCAATATACCAGCTATTTAAGACATTAACACCATTCAAGGCATGCAGCCCATACAGCGATTTGGTGCTGCGTCCGAAACCTCCTCGTATACAATGAAATGTCACCTCGTCCCTTACTGTATGGTGGCCAGCTCCCCTCAATTACGCTCAGTAATGATTGGACTGAGCAATGGCCGTAATAGAGACGTCTTACTGTCTGTCATATGATAACCAGGCGGTTGGATCACAAGGTGTTTTTAACAATTACATAAAATAAAGAGCGGACAAGTAAGCGTTAGCAGATGAAAGGTGTGGTGAGAAGCGCGATAACGATAATAATAACAATAAAGAGCCGAAGTAAAGCAATTATAGACGAATGAAATGGATTGTGTAAAGTATGGTAGGACGCGGAAGCAAAGGACTATATGCGTCAGGTTCTAAAGTTTCGTGATGTAACAGACCGACGCAGCTTATTTATTGCCTGAGGGTGTTTGTGTTGAGCTGCATTTGCCATCAGCCGCCGAATGATGTCAGTCGGTGCTTGAAGATTTTCGCTTGTAAATGACTTGTAGATTTTGGCTGGAATCCTTTTCTCACAGAGAGGCTGATTGGTGAAGCGTCCGAGGCTGAAAGTCTGAAATACGGCCTCTGCACATTGTCGTGCTAATTATGGTGGCTCTACCGAATGCACCTAGCATGCTACTGGTCAGGAAGCGTTATCATGATTACGAACTGGCACGGTACGAAACGGTTTGGACGCCAAACGTTGGTTTCTTTCAGCTTCACTTTGTCTGGCATGACGGGAGAAGCATGCAAGTTGTGTGGGTGACGATGGAACACGTGTCTTTGTTTACGGTGACTAAGAGCAAAAGTTGGCCATATCCCAAAATCACCTTGCTGGCCAATGCCACGTGGCCAAAGCCATTGGATTATGATCGATAGAAAAAGTGTATAAAAGGAAGACATTCCTGTCCAACGTCTCAGTGAACGCTCTAAGACAAACAGCAGCAGCAGCAGCAGTACGACATATATAAGTTTGTGCCGTCTCCGAGAAGATGGGTTTGTTCTTGAGTCGTTTGGCTGGTCTGTTTGAAAGCATCAAGTCGGCCAGAATTCTGATGTTAGGTCTCGATGCAGCAGGTAAGTCATTCCACGCACGCACCAAGACATGCACGCACGCCCACTCACAGCCACGCAGTAATATATAGTAGAATAAAGAAGTATGTGCCTTTGGGCGGCTGAGTGCATGATTTGTCCATCTGTAGGAAAAACGACGATATTATACAAGCTGAAGCTGAACGAAATTGTGACAACAATTCCGACGATTGGATTTAACGTGGAACGCCTAGAAACGATAAGAGGCCTGTCGTTCACTGTGTGGGATGTGGGTGGACAGGAGAAGATCAGACGTCTGTGGAAGCATTATTATCAGAACTGCGATGGCCTGATATTTGTGGTGGATAGTTCTGACAGAGAAAGGCTGGCCGAAGCCAAGAACGAGCTGTTCGGCCTTTTGCAATCGGATGCGATGAAAGGCGTGCCATTCGTCGTGCTGGCCAACAAACAGGACTTGCCAAGTAAGTAGCACCGAGAAATGGTCAGCCGAAGGTAAATTCGAGAGTGACTTTCGTCATTCCGTCCGTCCGTCCGTCCGTCCGTTCGTTCGTTCGTTGGTTCGTTCGATCGTTCGTTCGTTCGTTCGTTCGTTGTGACCATTTTCCTAATGCTGTTTACTAATGACGATTTTTCACCGATGATTTTTAATGTTGTATCTCACAGATGCAGTGAAGCCCGATGAGTTGATCGAGTCGCTGGATCTGCGCAAGCTTATGCCGACACATCGATGGCACATTCAAGGTACTTGCGCTGTTAA
>JAADDM010000111.1 GCA_013153955.1 Gammaproteobacteria bacterium
TTCACAGGAACACCCAGGTCCCTCGCAACCCCATCAGCACCGACCGCTAGCAGATGCGCATACCACTTAGTGGTGGGATAGGGACCAAGCCCGTAAATCAAGTTTTCACTCGGCCGCCAGCCAATGGCATTGTACTGGTCGTCAGATACACCGATCAAATCGTAGTCACCGGTGACCGGATTTAAAACTCTTAACTCGTTGTATATGACTTGATAGAAGGCGGGCTGACATTCAAACTTCGGAATCTCCTTCACTTCATAGTTGGCGCTATACTCCGAGGTATTGACGAATATATCTAGCGCACTATCTGGAGGACGATCCGTATCTGTGTTTTCTTCTTCCAAACCTAACGTGATGGCCGTTATAAAGTCTCCAGATTTGATAGAAGCGCCTGTCAAGACACACTTGAATCCTGTTCCAGAAACGTCCGTGCACGTGCCTAAGTATTCATACCCTTCTCCGTGCTGGACGTTTTTGCCATCCCCCTCTTCTACCTCACCACCTTGGTTTTCCGGCTCGGAATCGGCCTTATAGACTTCAATGTCAAACGTTCCATCAATTTGCTTGTCGTAGGTGCCAATATAACCTTCTAAGTAAAGGTGGTTTCCTATCAGCTCAACTTTTGTAAAGACCGGGTAATCTAGATTGTAATTAGGATAATTTTTATCCCCGAAGAATACATCACCGTCGTTAGGGTTGACGCCATCACCAAGCCCATCATTTTCCTTTATTTCATGAACATCGATAGCAAGTCCGCTATACCCAAATCCGGAATCAGAGCGGGGGCCGTTATCGCGGAAGACATTTTGCGAAATCTTAATTCCGCGTCCTAATACCACAACACCAGGACCGGCGTTATTTTCCACTATGTTTTTCTCGAAAACGTGCCCAATGTTGAATAACCTAGCACCGAAGCGCTCAAACCCATCCGGGCTATCATTTTCGTTTTCCCGCTTCCAACCATTATTTCTAATCGTGTTATTACGCCAAACTATTTTCTCGCCGCCTCCGTAAGAGTCGAAACCCGCTCCATTATTGTCGACCACACAATTTTGGTAGACAAGATGATACTTAGTGCCTCGCTCGAAAGTGATACCATCGGTATCACCTGTACTCAACCTATTTGCATGAGTAGCTTCAACTTGATACACTTTACCTGGCCTAACATCGGGTTTATTAACTTTAATTCCGTGCGCTCCGGTATAACCGACCAATGCGTACGAAATTTCCCAGTTTTCCCTAGTTGTCCAATCATTACCGATGCGGTTAGGATATGCAGCTTCTAAATAAATGCCAGTACTCATTGTCCACTCGTACTCATCAATGTCCTCAAAGTTGCCGCTAGGAGGTAAACCGACTACCAATTTGGTCAGCAACAATCCACTTCCAGCTTGAAGTACTCGTATGTCATTGTGCGGGTCCACCTCAACATCCTGGTCGCCGGAACCATGTACTGATAAGTTTTTGATAGTTATTCCATCCGCTTCTGTATTGATAAAGAAGATGTAGTCAAGGCCCGAATCTTGCGACAAACGCCGCCCCGCCACCTCGAGCTCAGGCTTGGGCAGGTCGCGGAATTCGATCTCATCCACACCGACAGTGTCACAGCCCTTAGGTAGATTTCCTTGGTTAGTGTCCCGCACAGAAGTGCCGTCGGAATAGCTATATGCAGTGCCATCTATTACAGTGGCACCTGATGGATCTTCAATGGCGGGAAAGACATCTTCAGTATTTACAATACCGTCTTTATTAAAGTCCGAAATGGTTATTTTCCACCACTTGACACCATTACCTTTATCCATATTTGGGTGCACTGCAGGCACAAAACGCATTGTGTTATTGCCTTTTATGGCATTGGCATTTTGAATGAATTGTCTCAAGCATCCTTGACAAGTACGATCACTAGATACATCATCATCCTTATCATTTATGTTTGTAACAACATTAAATGAAAAACCAAAGTTGACATTTGAGATAAATGTATTCTTAACTTTTACTTTAATTTTATGTTCGGCTGTAGAAAGAGCAGTTGCATCATCAGATAAGTGACCATAAGCTCCACCAAAACAAACATGTTCTCCCGTAATCTCATCCGGAGGAGTATCCCCATCCGCATCAGTATCGCAATAAGCCACAGCCTCAGCAGGAGCATTGATCCAAGTTTGTTCTGCCCAAACATCGCTTGCACTATAACCGGGATTGAATTCGGAGGGCTTGATCGTTCTAGAATCGACTACAACAAAATATTCACCGGCAATCAAATTACTAAAATAATAAAAGCCATTAGAGTCTGTTTTTGTTTCTCGTATTAAATTTCCATAATTATCAAATAGTTTTACAATAACCCCGTCCACTGGGCGTCTATCATTTGATAAGTGACCATCTCCATTCAAATCTTCGTACACATATCCGGAAATTCCTGTAATAGAAAGGTCGTAAATTCCTACCATCTGAACTATAACGAGGTCTCCTCCAGTAGAAGCATCCCAAGTCAGGCGTGTATCGCCCGGAGCCACATATCCACTAGCAATCAGTGAATCAACGTCTACTCCGAAAGTATCGCTCTTCGCAAATGCAGTCGAATTAGAATCAAAAAGATTAGAAGCAACTTCTTGATCATTAATACGGACAATTTCATTATCGGTTATATCAGGGTCACCTTCCCATACTATGCTTAGTACACTTAACCGAGCAGGATCTGCCACATTAAAACCCGAGATTATGTGCGAGGGCAATGTGTCATTATGTATCCATTCAAATCCTTCATAAAACTTTATAAAGTTTAATTCTTCAGAAGTATTTGGTGCACTATAAACAACAACTAGAGACCATCCACCCAAAACCGTACAGTAATCGCTATAAGGAGATTGAGTATCAATTGCCAAACCTTCCAAAGAATAATCGCTAATATCAGGACTAATAAACTCTGATACATCGGCGACGCAACCAAAAAACTGGTTTCCGTAAATAGTGTCAATCAGATGGCAATTATCTGCAATAATAGGCTCCCCATTGAGCAAGACTTCTCTATCGACTAAAGAACCTGAAGCTGCCCATAGCAAAAAAGCCTTTTCAACTTTTGTTCCACTCGGCCATGTAATTGGCTTACCTCTAGAAATAGAGGCTATTTCTGAACAATCTTTCAAGCCATTACGATCATCATCCCCGTTGCGGCTTTCACCGTTAGGTTTAATCCGGAAAGTACCCCCAGTAGTAAGCACTTTATAAGGACCGGATATCGAATAAAGCTCTGTTAAGTTAACACTACTGGCGATTTTTTGAGCATACGCTAAATTGCACAACATTGTAAAAAAACCAAAAACTATTACAGCAACGTAAACATGAATTTTAATCATTGTTCACCTCCATACACGCTGAATAAATCTATCCTTATGTACACACCAGGCCTAGCCTCTGGGGTGAGGCCCGCGAAGCCGCCGAAGGTGTAGCCGAGGTTCAGCCAGAGGGGGTCAACGACCCGGAGGCTGCCCTCGATGCTGAAGGCGAGGTGGCTGGCGGGGAGATTGGGCTGGACGATGTAGTAGCCGCCGGCGCCGAGGCCGAGGTGGGAGGTGAAGTAGTAGTTGGCGGCGAGGCCCACCTGGTAGGTTGCCGAGGCGGGGTCGGCGAAGTCTATGCGGTAGGCGGCGCTGGGGCGGAGCTGGAAGGCGAGGCTGGGGTGCCAGGCGGCGGCGATCTCGCCCTCTAGGTTCGCCCCCTCCCCGCTGG
>JAADDM010000190.1 GCA_013153955.1 Gammaproteobacteria bacterium
AGCCGCATATACAACCAGTATAGCGTAAAAACCGGCGGAAAACCAGTCGATATCCCCAAAAACCGGCGTTTTGACAGGATAATATCCGATATAAGGTGAATACCCCGCGCTTCGTCGTCCCATGCAGTCGCATAGGGGCGGGGGAGAAGGGTAATTAATGTTGGGCAAATGCCTTGCGCAGAAAAGGAGGAGCGGCTCATGGAATATGAATATATTACCCGTGAGTATAAGGGTGAAAAAGTTTATGCACGTGATCTTCGGAAGATGTCTCGTTCTGGTTGGGAGGTGGTACATGCGGAGACTATCCCCGTTCGGCGTGGTTGCCTCGCTACGACTTTTTGGGTATTGTTATCGATAGTTACTCTTGGCATTTGGCCCTTGTTGGTGTGGTTGTTGCGTGGGCGTCGGGTGAAAGTGGTGGTTCAATACCGTAGACCTAAAGGGGGAGAGCAAGAGGAGGTTCGCGTGCGGGCACAGGCGCAAAATGTTGTACCCCAAGAATCCAAAAAAGCCAGAAAGAGTAATAAAGTTCTTTGGGTAGTAGGTGGGGGAATACTTTTGGTGTCTTTGGGTATTGGCGTGTCCCTTGGAAGCCATGAGAGCCGAACGACCACAGTGACCAATACTCCCACGCTGGCGGCGACGTCAACGTCCCTTCCCGCAACTTCAACACCTACTCGGCAACCTAAGTCTACCTCTACACCTGTTGCAACTATGCCTACTCTCAGGTGGGGAGTGATTTCTGGAATAGCCCCTGCTGATGTTACAGTCAACTTGGAGAACCGGGGCTTTTCTTGTACCTCCGTTGAAGAAGGTGCTGCGGGTGGATATTATCGCTCCTGCAAGGCTGTTATAGGAAATGCAGATTTTCGGGTGGACGTGTACGGCGATAGGCCTTTGGAAGTGGGAATGATTGAGGTAAATGTAACAAGTGCCGATGGGAATGCTCTTTCGCCGGCAGTAATAAGTCCTGTGTTGGAATTTGTTTCTACAATCCCATTTATTGATCATCCTGATTTGCAAAATGAGGCAAAGCAATGGGTGCGTGTACACTTGCAAAGTCTGAATTCTAGTAAACAACCACAAAGTGGAAAAATTGGGCAAGTGTATATAGAATTGGTGGGTAATCCGCCGCTTGCTTATTCTCTATCTTTGAGTGCCAAGAGATAGGGTTGCCCAACCCTGCGTTGAGCGGACTTGCTTCGCCGGCGCTCGCTACGCTCGCTTGGCTCGCAAGCCGCTCACGCTGTTGTTAGGGTTCGTTCGCAGGAAAAAGAGCGGCGGCGCGTTTCGCGATGTTGAGAGCGAGCAAGGGAAGGGCATGTTAGCGCAGGCGGTTTTGGAAGGGCAAGGAGCGAGTGAGCGCCGCGCAGGATGGTGAGTGAAAGCACGGGTTGAACCGCAAGGCGTCCCCACGCCGCGAAGCAGGCTGGCACATTCCAAGTCGAGCGTAAAATTGAGGCTTTACCGGCAGGGCGCCCGCGGCACGGCAAGTTGGGTTTCCGACGAAGTGTTTTTGCAAATGCCGGCGTGAGCGCATGGGTGAGGAGCGGGCGAAACGCCGACCGGTTGCGTGTGGGCGCAGGCGCTTTGGCGTGGTAGAGGACAGCCGCAGAGGGTTTGCGGTGGTTGTGAAGCGGGCTGGCTGAAGTCAGTTTTTGAGGTGAAGCGCACCCTGAAAAGTGCGATTGTGTTGTAAAATGAAAATGGGTTTTGGGGGCAACGAAGCAAGCGTGTGACAATGAAGCGGGTCAAACCCAGGCTTTTCAAACCGAGGTGCTTTGCGTGGCGAGGTGCGGGCTTTCACCCTAACCCTGCGTTGAGCGGACTTGCTTGCCTCGCTGCGCTCGGCTGCGCAAGCCGCTCACGCTGTTGTTAGCCTTTGCTTTTCATTTGAATCTTGGGAGGATGATATGCGGTTGCAAAGTCAATATTCCCCTGAAAATCATCGCTTGGAGCCAAATGGTATTTATCAGCTTTTTCAAACAGAGTTAATTAAGGCTTTTTCGGATATTCCGACGTTTAAAGTGCAAAATGAAAGTTTACAACCTCAGGAATATATATATAAAATTCGTGAAGATGAAGAGCTTTTTTTTCAAAAGTTTTATGTACCTTGCAGTGCTGACATTTGTGTTAGTGATGAACAGATAGCAAAGGTTTTGTCTTGTTCTGGCACTGATACTCTAGTTGTAGGGAAATACATTAAGGATTTTATTGATTTTATTAATCTTGAAGAAGATAATTTGTTGTTGGTAATTGCTCCAATTGGGTGGGGAAAGACAGTATTATTAAGGTATATGTGGCATTATCTATTAACTAAAAGTAATTTACTGCGAGAGAAATTAGTACCTATTTACGTACCATTGGATCAATACAAAAACCGACTAAATTCCGAAAACCCGAAGGAAATCCTTGACGTTTTATATCAAAAGGTTTTGCGCAGTAGACTTACGAAGTTACTCTCTGATGTAGCTAAAATTGACAGTGAGGAGATGTGGCAGTTTGTTGAAAGTCTTCCAATGTTTTCTGTATTAGCACAAAGAATTGCGGATTATAAAGTAATTTTTGCTGATAAGCCTGAGGAGAAGAGACGACGAATTCTTCTAGCCCGTTCCCAGACGCGAGAGAATCCTGATTTTTTGTTTGCTGTTTTATCTTATTTGCTTGAAAAGAAAGGAAAAAAGCCTATCATAATTTTTGACAATGTAGATCCCTTAAGCTTACAAGTAAATGAAGTTATTCTTAGTGAGGCAGTACGTCTAAGCGAGGAATTTAATATAAAAATCATTCTTAGCATGAGAACTAATACTTTTTCAGCCCTAAAGGCTTTGCCGGAAGGTGTAATGCAAGCACATCCTGGTCTCACTCTGTGGATTAGAAATCGAAGCATAGAACAATATATTCAACATAGACTTAATTGGGTCCGCGAAGCCATTAAGTCTCGAAAGAAGAAGGTACGATATCCATTACCAAAGGGCACTTCTGGTATTATTTTCAATAAAGAAGAAAAAGTTTTAGATGCTATGATGAATGTATTGCTTAATCAAGAAAGTTATAGAATGCTAGATATGGTTTCTCATCATAATTTAAGAAAAGTGAATTCACTAGTGCTTACATATTTTTCGACAGGATATCTTGATGAACATAAAATTGCAACACAAATTGTAGAAGAGGCGCTGACGGGAGGAGGTGCGAGAGATAGTTTTGAAAGTCCGTTGTGGGTTTTGGTTTCTGCTGTAATTACTAATAACTACGAAACCTTTTTCCCAAGTGTGGCTCTTCGTTGTCATGCTGGTAATTTAATTAATTTGTTTGATAATGGAAAGTATGCTTTTTGTCGTCATAGAATTCGTATATATATTTTAAATTATATCAGAAGGCATATTCATGCAGATATTGATAAACCTCTAACAGCGCCAGTTAAGAGAGAAGCGTTATTGGCTGATTTTCTTAAGCTTAAGCAAGGTGAAGATAATGCAGACATTCTGGATTCTGTGAATTATGCACTTCAGCGTTTGTTAGAGTGTGATTTGGTGGAATCGCCAGAATATTATGGCGTCGTTAGACGAAAGGCTATTGAGCGTATTAATAGTATTTCTATTACTGATACAGGGTTATATTTTTTGAATGAATTTCGAAACTATTTCGAGTATATCATGTTTATGAAAGATGATACATATTTAATAAATAATGATTATGGAATACAAGATTGTATTGTCG
>JAADDM010000195.1 GCA_013153955.1 Gammaproteobacteria bacterium
ACCACAAGACCGACCTGAGGACCGACCGACCGACGGGCGGGCGGACGGACGGAGAGAAATGCGAAAACAGATAGGCCAGCAGACGGGCGCTAACGTAGGTAAATATGCAAGTTAGGGAGTAACAGTGAAGTAAACAGGCAGACGGAAAAATATACAGGAGTACAGCCCGAAACATGCAGATGAAGCAGCAATAGACTTACAGACAGAAAGTCAAACTGACGAATATACGTATGAGCAGACACGTAGATTAAGGAGTATCATGAAGTCTGGCAAGTACACACGAAGTAAACATATATATAGGTAGATGAGCAACGACAATGCCGGCAAGTAGGCAGGCAGACAGAGAGGCAAGCATAGAAACATGAATCTATAGGGACAGACAGAAACTGAACCAGGCAGGCAGGCAGGCAGCCAGCCAGCCAGTCAGCCAGCCAGCCAGCCAGCCAGGCAGGCAGGCAGGCAGGCAGGCAGGCAGGCAGGCAGGCAGGCAAACACACACATAAGCAGACGGATAGCAGGCACTTTAAATCAATACTGATCGCTCCTTCCGTATACGAGACAACAAATTCACCAAACTACTGCTGTAGGAGGCGAACACGTTGAAAATAAAACACCCAAGATTTAATGACGCTGTCTGACCCCAAAGTCATGGCAACGTGCCACTTCAGACAAGGATATGGAAGGTAAATGTGTTACTGAGGGTCTGATGGCCGAATACAGCCAATAGTAGCTGCAGACTGTTTGCGATGGAAGTGAATCTAATTATCTGCCGTTCAATTAAAGGGGGTTTGGCGGTACCTTAGCCTTACCTTATTTTAAACACATTATGCCATAAGCCAGTTTGCTATCAGCAAGTGCCGGGTTCATGGTTAGACAGTTGTTTTGGGCAAATTCTATTGGCAACAGACGACATATACACACTACAAAGCCTGGTTGCAGCCACGCCTGAACAACGGTCAGTGCCTGTAATGCGGCCAGATTATACGGTCCCAAACATCAGCCCATTTAACTCAATGCTAATGATGTTGCCAATAGCGGTCACGCCTCTAATGCGTATTACGGTCAGCAAGCGTGTCCCCAAATGCCAATTGAGGCCCTCAATAACGACCAATCAACATATAAAACTGAGCGCCTGCGGCCAATCTCAATTAGATACGTTGCTTTTGATTATCAGTGTGCCTCACCATGACATTACATGTGTTTCTGACAACTCTACCTGTTGTTTACTTACATGCGTAAACACAGAAACTTACCTCATACTTTATGTATAAATGCTGCCACAATTTGTGAAATGGAATCATATCATTTTAGATATTTAGTGGACACGCAATACAATCACAAATACTAAATCTTTGAAAATGGCTACAAAAAACAACGAAACGAACTTTCATCTGTTTTAACCACAAAGCAAACTACTGTCACCTCATTCTTCACAAAATAGTTCAAAAACGTTATGAATTTGCACACATGTATCACAATGCGATGTACCTGCATAAAATTATTTTTATTGTTTCCGTAAATAAAATTTGATAATAACATGTGCTGGTCCTAATGTTTATTCCGGCATGGCTCAAATCTCAATGAAGCTAAATTTGGGTTATCTTGTATTGCGGCCACAAATCACTGGTCCCAATGGTGACCGCAATACAGGCGTGTACTGTATATTATTGTAAAATGACGTTACCATCAAGTGTTTAGGCGACGGATTGGTTTGATTTAACCCTGCCAAGTTTTTAACAATATCCAGTGAACGAAATTGACATCGGTCTATCTCTCAGTGTCTTTTCAGAGTGCCGAAAACATCTGTCATTATTATTTCAGACTAATGAATTGAAACTCTTCCGTTCAAATATCTCTCTGTTATTACCATTTCAGCATACCGAACTGAAATTCTTTGACCTTGAAGAGGCCGTTAGGGAATGGGGCAGCATAATGTACGACCGTAACGCTAGAAGTCGGAAGCAGAAGAGCATGAAGCGAAAGCACTTTACCCAGAACCGGCCATGCCTAGACATCCAGATAGACTGGTCCCGTCTGTCGGTCACACACCGCACGATCTGGGGAGATATCATCGACGTCGATTTTAAAGAACTTACGCCGACCGATGGCAAAGAAGACCAGCCACAGCCGGTGGTGGAGAAGACCTGTCTGAAGCCGACGGATGTGAAAAGCGTGGCAGCGAACGTGCTCTTCAAGACCGACTTCACGAACGACACCGACGAGAAGCAGGTGTACTGTCTGAGGGTGGAGAAGACGACCCGGTCGTCGTGCACGACCGAAATCCACCGGGGCGTCACCATGGGCGCAGAGCTGAACGCCAAGCTGAACATCGGCGACGTGCTCGAGATCGGCGGAGCCTTCTCACGGGAGGTCAGCCTGACCAAGGTCGACGGCGAGACGATCGAGCACCAGATGACCTGGTCGGCGGAGAGCACGATCGCCGTGTCGCCGCATCGGGCCGCCACGGCAGAGATGCACGTCCTCGAGAAGCAGCAGTCCGGCTCGTTCGTCATCCTGACGACGGCTCGCGGCACCGTGCTCATCAAGTACGTGTCGTTGAAGGACAACTCGCTAGTGTTTAGCCAGCGCGGCAAGATCTGCTTCATCGTCGGCGAGTACGTGCACAAAATGTCCAGAATGAAAAAGAAGTTCATCGGCGTCACGGAGGACAAGGAAAGTGAAACGATCACCTTCGAGACGAAAGGAGAATGTTTGTTTCGCTTTGGCATCAAACAGGTAGTCAAGGTGATTCAGGACAAGGCGTGGCTTGGAGGCAATTAGGAATATTTAGGCTTGTTTATGGAACATGGCTGATATCCATTCAAGCTACCGAGTTCTAAAGTGTGGACATGTAGGTATGGATCTGCGTGTGCTTTTAAACGCAGTGCTTTGCTTGTATGTTGAAGGTAATAACGATTGGATCAACAGCTAGTGAAAAGTAAAACCTGCCGAGATAGCCAAAGGGTAGATACAGACTTTAGATGTGGTAGTTTGCTAATAGTAAAGTGAAGACGGCATTTTGTTTTGCTTTTATGCACTTAGAAACCTACGATGGTGATCTCGGGTTGGGTTCTTTGATTCGAGTGAATAAAGCCTATTGTTTTGAAATTTTCTATGCACTTTTTACTTACCAGTTGCTGGTTCTGTTGGACACTTCGCTGTGATATTTACGTGCACGTTATGATCAGAGAGACTTGTTCCTTATATGTAAGGGGTTTGGAAAAGGACTTCAAACTTCGACCGTTTTTTATCAGTAGACTTTATTATACTGTATATTACTATGTGTAATAATGCATTCAGTGATTGCTGCTTAAAAAGATTTTATTAAGAAAACATGTACATGTATTTTTTATATATAAAAGTGAAGAAATTCAATGTGACAAATTTGAATTATATCATGAGCATGCTTTTTTGTAACTGCTTCTACTGGCTTTAAACCCATTTAGAGTGCAAACTCAAGTCATATTTTCTGATAAAATCAATGCACATACTCCTTAATCAAAAAAACCTGTTCTCTTTTTCAGATGAAACCATACCCATACAAAATCAGTAGTTGCTTAACCTCCTTTTTTATTTTGGTGATGCCATCTCACTAACATTCTGGCTCAAAGATTAAGTCTCGTGAATTTATGCATTTTGCACTGTGTGCGTTTGTAAACTTTTTACTAGGACATGACATACAGCTTACTGTTTTAT
>JAADDM010000268.1 GCA_013153955.1 Gammaproteobacteria bacterium
GCCCAAATACTCTCATCTATTTGAATCAATAGGCTGTTTTGTTCAAAGCTTACGCCGATGATATGCGGCTTTAAATCTGCAGGAAGGCCATCTTGTGCGACCTCTAATAATGCTTGAAAAAGCTGTGCATTTTCGAGCAGTGTATTGAGTGCACCACTGGCTTGTTTTAATAGAGGTTTCATGTTTTCACTGGGTTGAGTTGTGTTAGAATGTTTCCATCATTTTAACGCATTAAGTCGTTGGCAGGCAGGGAAAGTCCTAAGTGCTTTGCTGTGAACGAGTCCTAATAAACAGAAATAAATAGACCTTTACTTTAGTCTCAAATTTAAACGGAAATTACCTTTAATGGCTTTAACAATCTTTCAGAAAATCTTCGGTAGTCGAAATGAACGCATGCTTAAGCAGTATCGCAAGCAAGTCCTAACCATTAATGAATTTGAAGCCGCTTTTTCAGAGCTTGATGATGCAGCAATTCAACAAAAAACGGTTGAGTTTAAAGCAGCCTTAGCATCGGGTACCCCGATTGATGATCTACTTCCTGAAGCTTTCGCGGTTGTTAGAGAAGCGGGCAAACGTGTATACGGCATGCGTCACTATGATGTACAGATGATTGGAGGGATGGCATTGCATGAAGGTCGCATCTCTGAAATGCGTACAGGTGAAGGTAAAACGCTGGTGGCTACTCTGCCTGTTTACTTGAATGCGCTTAGTGGAGAGGGGGTCCATGTCATCACGGTGAATGACTACCTTGCAAAGCGTGATTCTGAGTGGATGGGTAAAATATTTGAGTTCTTGGGCTTGTCTACAGGGGTTATTCTCAGTGGTCAAACTCAGCAAGAGAAGCAAGCTGCTTATGCAAAAGACGTTACTTACGGGACCAACAACGAGTTTGGCTTTGATTACCTACGTGACAATATGGCTATTTTCACCTCAGAAAAAGTAATGCGTGGTCAACACTATGCTGTTATTGATGAGGTCGATTCAATTCTGATTGATGAAGCGCGTACTCCTTTGATTATTTCAGGTCCAGCGGAAGATAAAGCTGAGCTTTATGAGAAAATTAACCCAATGATTCAACACCTAGAACAGGGTGAGGAAGATGAAGAGGCAAAAACAGCGACGGGTGATTTCACCATTGATGAGAAGGCGAAACAGATCTATTTGACCGATGTAGGTCATGGAAAAGTTGAAGATTTACTATTAGAAATTGGTTTATTGGAAGAGGGCGATAGTCTTTATGACGCAACCAATATTGGCTTAATGATTCATATTAATGCTGCGCTACGTGCCAATTTATTATTTGAGCGAGACAAAGATTATATTGTTGAGAACAATGAAGTCATTATTATTGATGAGTTTACTGGTCGTAAGATGGAAGGTCGTCGTTGGAGTGAGGGATTACACCAAGCGATTGAGGCGAAAGAGGGCGTTAAGATTCAGCAAGAGAGTCAAACTTTTGCCTCAATTACCTTCCAAAACTATTTTAGACAGTATGGTAAATTGTCAGGTATGACAGGAACAGCAGACACTGAAGCGGGTGAGTTTTTATCAACTTACAATCTTGAAGTGGTTGTTATTCCACCGAATAAAGTACCAGAACGTCAAGATTTACCTGATTTGGTTTTCTTGGATATGCAGGGTAAATTTAAAGCCATTGTGAGAGACATTGCGAGCATTACTAAAACGAAGCAACCGATTTTAGTGGGAACGGCTTCGATTGAAATGTCTGAGCTTTTATCAGGGTTTTTGACTCAAGCCAATATTGAGCACAGCGTTTTGAATGCAAAGCACCATGAAAACGAAGCACATATTATTGCCAACGCAGGTCAGCCAGGTGCAATTACCATTGCGACTAACATGGCTGGTCGTGGTACTGATATCGTCTTGGGGGGAAATCTTGAAATGGAAATTGCTGGGCTAGATAACCCAACGGATGAAAAAATTGCAGAGGTGACAGCCGCTTGGAAGGTACGCCATGAAGCGGTGATAACCTCTGGCGGTTTGATGGTAATTGGTTCTGAGCGTCATGAGTCACGTCGAATAGATAACCAGTTACGTGGTCGTTCAGGTCGTCAAGGGGACGCCGGGGTAACTCGTTTTTACTTGTCATTAGATGATGATTTGATGCGCCGCTTTGCTTCAGAAAAGGTTAAGTCAATGATGATGCGTTTGGGCATGTCATCAGATGAAGCTATTGAGCATAATATGGTTAGCAAGTCGATTGAGCGTGCTCAAAAGCAAGTAGAGCGTCTGCACCAAGATGAGCGTGCAAACCTGCTTAAATTTGATGATATTTCAAATGAACAACGTAAGATTGTGTACGAGCAGCGTAATGAATTGATGGAATCAGAAGATGTCACCGAGGTAATCGATGACTTGAGAGATCAAGTGGTTGAGCAGTTAGTTGCCATTCACGTTCCGCAGGGCTCTCTGGCTGAGCAGTGGGATATTCCTGCGCTAGAGTTAGCGATTCATGAAGAGCTAGGCAGTCAGTATGATATTCAGGCCTGGTTAGATGAAGACAAAGCGCTTTATGAAGAGAAGTTAGTTGAAAAAATTCTGGTTGAATTAGAAGCTGACTACAAAGCTAAAATGTCTGTGATTGATCCTCAAACACGCCATCACTTTGAAAAAGAAGTGCTATTGCGTACGATTGATAAGCAGTGGCGCGAGCACCTTGGTGAGATGGATTACCTCCGTAAGGGGATTCATTTACGAGGCTATGCTCAGAAAGACCCTTTCCAAGAGTACCGTCGTGAATCAAGCGAGATGTTTAATAACTTCTTGCAAGAGGTGATGCATGAAACGGTTAAGGTACTCTCTTTAGTACAGATCGAGGGGACTAAAGATGTTGAGGAGTTTGATGAGCAGACAGCTGCCAATCGCCCTCAACACCTAGAAGCGACCCATCCTGCTGCTGCAGGAATCGCTGATGCTGTTAGTGGTGCGATTGCAGAAGGCGAGCCTGTTGCTAATGAAAGTGAAGCATCGGATTCAGCCGAAGGCACCTTCCGTCGTGAAGACCCTAAGGTAGGTCGTAATGATCCTTGTCCATGTGGTTCGGGTAAAAAGTATAAGCAGTGTTGTGGTAAGTTAAGCTAACGAATCACTTTACCCTCTCTTGGGTAATAACTGTCATGATTAAGCCCACCTTTTGGTGGGTTTTTGGGTTATGGCATGTTTTTACAAGCAGGAGTGCTAAATTAGATTAGCGGTTGTTATACAAATTAGAATATGACTTTATTTATAAAGTCATAAGAATAGTGTCTGAGGATTGATACTTCAAATCTACCAGGCCTGGTTATTTAAGGAATAGACTCATGAGTGATTTAACACAAGAAATGCACCCTGTATCAGGCATTTATTTAGGCAGTTGTGCTGCACAGATTAAGAAAAATGGTCAGACAGACTTGGTTGTTATTGAGCTAGCGGAAGGCAGCCTAACCGCAGCTACGTTTACGCAGAATGCTTTTTGTGCCGCCCCTGTTACTTTAGCTAAGAGTCACTTAGTGACTGACTCTCCAAGAGCACTGGTGATTAACAGTGGTAATGCCAATGCGGGTACGGGGAAGCAGGGGATGCAGGATGCAATCCAAACCTGCGAATGGGTTGCAGCTGAACTGGGCTGTAAGCCTGAGCAAGTTCTGCCCTTTTCAACGGGGGTTATTGGCGAAAATATGCCAATGGACAA
>JAADDM010000148.1 GCA_013153955.1 Gammaproteobacteria bacterium
ATTCACTCTGCTGACTGTGCCGGCATACTGGCTCACCTAATGACCCTGAATGAACAAACACCCGAATCTGTTGAACGCCTCTACTTAGGGGTTGATAACCAGCCGACCCTCTCTTGTGAAGTCTATAATTGGTTGGCAGAACAGCTAAGCGTACCTGAAGTGGACCACCAGGACCCAACGGAAAGCGCCCGCTTAATGCGCAGTAATAAACAGATTTCAAATGCAAGAATTCGGGCAACGGGCTATACCTTTAAGTACCCCACCTTCAAAGAGGGTTACAAACCCCTGCTATAGTCGCTCAAAGCCAAATAGTTCGGGGTCTAGTTCGGGGTCAGAACAAAAATTATTTCTATACGGCGAAGCGGACATAGGTAAAATAATCCGCTCGCGTTAGGCATTCACCTTTGCAAACGTAGCCTTTATATTTGTTTAGGAAGAAAGGAGATCAAGGGGGCTGCGTGGGCTATACGGATACGTTAACTTAACATAAGCTGATGACCTGACGGAGACTCTATATGCTAAGGCTTGAATCTTGATCTTTTTAAGAGGGAGGAAAAAAGGGCTTTTTGAGGCATTACATGCTGCTTTAGCCCGCTTCAACTTGCCCCCCCCCCCTTCAGTAAGAAGTTAGATAATTAAAGGAAGCGCGTCTTATTTATCAGACCGCTTATCAGAATGCGTTTCGGGAGTTTGAATAATCTCGCCTTCAATATGGATTGATTTGACTCGTCTGGCTGCAGATCTTTGGGGATTAACCTCTTCCCACTCACCCTCATAATAGTGCCCTGACTGGCTGCCTTGGCCAAACTTCCCCTTACTTGCCATACCTTGAACGCTTTGTTGAATAAAGAAATGGCGTACGAAGGGCAGTAAGAAAAGAAAGCCCAGTGTGTCACTGATTAACCCGGGCAAAAATAGAAAAATCCCACCTAGAAAAATAAAGACGCCCTCCATCACCTGTTGCTGCGGCGGCTGCCCCGCTGCCATCGCCGCCTGAGCTTGTTGCATGACCGCAAGCCCCTGCGCTCGCATAAGCGCCAAACCGCCTACCGCGGTGAATATCGTCAATAATACGGTTGGCAATGCGCCAATTTCTTCCCCTACTTGAATCAGCACATAAAGCTCAATCATGGGAACAATAATTAAAAATAGAAATAAAACTCGCATAAGTCGGTCTCTTAGAAAAGCTTTCAGTAAAAAGCTTAATGGGGTTAAATAGGCGTTGTTCATAAAACAGTCATACTCTGCCTTAAAAGCAGAGTTGTTCTAGGCTAAACTATGAAGTCGTATTTAGATGAAACTTAAATTAGGTATCCAAATACAAAACGACCTGATTAACGAATATCCATGCGTTAACAGAGATTTAATCGAATCAGTGGCAACAACCTTCACAGTATGACTGTTGAACATTGAAACCCCTTATCAATTTTATTATGTGGATAAAGCGCCTATCTTTCAAGGCCAAACAACGAGAACCGCTACATGAAGCAGCCAACATCGCACTTTTTTAAGACCTTTTTTCAAGCATTGCTATTAAGCATCCTTAGTTTAGGGGCTATGAGCACCTCTACTGTCGTCAATGCTGGCGATGATCTGTTAGCGGTAGATGACGCCTTCAAAATTAGCCCGTTAACCGTTCAGAATCAAACGATTGTCGTTGATTGGATCATCGCTGAAGACTACCACCTCTATAAAGATAAGATGTCGATTAGCTCCTCAACCTTAATACTTGGCGAACCAACCTTATCAAAAGCCAAAATGGTGGACGATGCCCTGTTTGGAAAAACAGAGACTTACGAGCATGCCGCCAGTATCAGTGTTCCTTTTCAGGCGCCAACTCTAAAAACAAGCAGCCCGCTAACCATCACCGTTAAATACCAAGGCTGTGCTGATAAAGTTGGGGTCTGTTACCCTCCTCAAACCCGAACACTCACACTACCAGCATTATCAACCACTTCAAGCATAACAACGCAAGCCGTTACAATTAGCCCAGGATTTGACTCACTCTCTGAGCCTGTTCAATCATCGGGTTTTAGCGCCCTATCCTCATTAAATAACCTATTCACCCAAAGTAGCTCACAGCCAGAGCTATTGCCAGCCAATGAGGCCTTTCAGTTTAGCCACCAAATAAATGCCCAAGGCCAACTTGAGCTGCTTTGGAACATTGCCCATGACTACCACCTCTATCAGGATAAATTTAAGGTTAAAACCTTAGAAGGTGACATTCGCTATGATGCCCTTAGCCTACCCAAAGCAGAACGTATTGATGACCCACTTTTTGGCAAAACAGATGTCTACCACGGCCAAGTTATCGGCACCCTACCGATACAATCAATTCAAGGCAATACTACCTTAGAGTTTGAATTTCAGGGCTGCTCCGCTTCTGCAGGCGTATGCTACCCACCGATGAAAAAAACAGTGACCCTAAGTGCATCTGATATTAAAACAGGGGCCACTCAAACAGCCTCTTTAGCAACTGTTTCAGCCGAAAATTTATCCACATCGAACATAGACACCATTGCCCAAGACCTATCCGAAAGTGATCAAATTGCAGACACCCTTAAAAACAGCAGTGTTTGGATTGTGATTGCGACCTTCTTCATCTTCGGACTGCTATTGGCCTTTACCCCTTGTGTCTTCCCAATGATTCCAATTCTATCCAGTATCATTGTTGGCCAAGGCGAGCAGCTCACCACTCGCCGAGCATTTACCATGTCATTGGTATACGTACTCGCCATGTCTGTCACCTATACGGTCGCAGGGGTATTAGCAGGGTTATTTGGCGAAAACCTACAAGCAGCCTTCCAAAACCCTTGGATTATCGGCTCTTTTAGTGCCATCTTCCTACTGCTTTCCCTCTCAATGTTTGGCTTCTTTGAGTTACAACTACCCGGAAAATTACAGTCTAAACTGACCAATATGTCCAATAAGCAACAAGGTGGGACACTGGCAGGCGTAGCCATTATGGGCTTTTTATCCGCGCTTATTGTTGGCCCTTGTGTTGCGCCACCTTTAGCAGGTGCGCTTATTTATATTGGCCAAACCGGTGATGCGCTGCTTGGCGGAATTGCCCTGTTTGCAATGAGTATGGGAATGGGACTGCCGTTGCTGCTTCTCGGCTCTTCTGCGGGCAAGCTACTGCCTCGTGCAGGCGCATGGATGGACAACGTGAAAGCGGTCTTTGGTGTCATGTTAATTGGTATTGCTATCTGGATGCTAGAACGCATTCTACCGGTAGAAGTCACCATGATTGCTTGGGCGACACTCTTTATTCTATCGGCTGTTTACATGGGTGCGTTCGAGGCCATTGGCGAGAAATCTGGCTGGTACAAGCTAATTAAAGGCTTTGCCCTCATTCTATTCGTCTACGGACTGATGATTTTGATAGGCCTAATGGGCGGGAGTAAAGACTTATTTCAACCTCTAAAAACCTTTAAAGGCGCTGCACAAGTTGGCGCAGCCTCCTCTGAACACCTTGTTTTTAAATCCATCAAAAGCATTGAAGACCTAGAATCAGAGCTGGCGAAGGGCAAGCCGGTCATGCTCGACTTCTATGCGGACTGGTGTATTAGCTGTAAGGAGATGGAAAAGCTCACCTTTACCGATGCTAAGGTTCACAAGGCACTTGAGGGCGTAACGCTTATTCAAGCCGATGTCACCTTAAATGATTC
>JAADDM010000168.1 GCA_013153955.1 Gammaproteobacteria bacterium
CTATGGGGCAGCTGACACGTACCTTTGTAGATGAGCTGGGTTGGCTACATCAAGCCGTTGCCAAAGCCGCAGATGAAGTAACGTTTGTTACCGCTGGCTTGCCGATGCGGTTAAAAGGCTAAAAGTAAAAGGCAAAAACCGCGAATGCTGGATTTTTGGGGGAGCCTAATCGTAAATATTCTATTTTCATTCAAACGCTAACTTTAAAATAATGGAAACAAAAATCTCACTATGACCACCTTAAAGATAAAGCCTATACATATTCAAGCCACCCGCCAAGCAGAAGCCCGTCAAGCTGTATTAACAAAGCCGGCTGGGTCATTAGGGCAATTAGAGGTGTTGGCCATTCAGTTGGCGGGGCATCAGGGAACCGTTTGCCCAACCCTTTGCCGCCCTTGGATCAGTGTGTTTGCAGCCGATCATGGTATTGCTGAGGAGGGAGTGTCCGCTTTTCCATCGGTTGTGACACAAGAGATGGTTAAAAATTTTGCCTCGGGAGGCGCTGCGATTACCGTTTTAGCAAACGCCTATCAAGCACATTTTGAGGTGGTTGATGTTGGCGTGTTGGAGGATGTGACAGAGCAGGGAAGATTGCCGTTACCCAACCTAATTTCGGACAGGGTTGCCAAGGGCAGTCAGAGTTTTTTAAAAGCCCCTGCGATGACTGATGAAACGGTAAAGGCGGCACTCAAAGTGGGAGAACGAGCCGTTAGTCGAGCTTTAAAAGCCGCCGCGGATCTATTTATTGCAGGGGAGATGGGGATAGGCAATACCACTTCGGCAACGGCGCTGATTGCACAGGTTTGTCAAATACCCGTTGCTGATATTGTCGGCTTAGGTACGGGGATTGACGAGACACAAAAACAGCACAAAGCCACTCTAATTGAGCAGGCTCAGGCATTTCATCAGGCAAATATGAAAGATCCTCTTTCGATATTGGCGTGTCTTGGAGGCTTAGAAATTGCTGCCTTAGTTGGCGCGTATTTGGCCTGTGCGCAAAAGGGGTTAACTATTGTGGTGGACGGCATGATAGCCTGCTCCGCGGCGCTCATTACCTGTGAAATGCTGCCTGAAGCAAAGCTTTGGATGGTATTTGCACACGCCTCTGTAGAGCCCGCTCAGCAAGCAGTTTTTGAACGATTGGAGGTTCAACCTCTCTTAAACTTATCGTTACGTTTAGGGGAGGGCTCGGGGGCAGCCTTGGCGATTCCACTCATTCAAGCGGCTTGTTTGCTTCATCAGCAGATGGCTACGTTTACTGAAGCCAATGTGTCAGAGGGGGCTGTAGGTGGCTAAGGGAGTTATTCAGGTACATCTAATCCGTCATGGAGCCTGCCAAGATGATGCTTTTTTGAGAGGTTCAACAGAGTCAGAGCTTTCGAAAACAGGCTGGGAACAGTCTAAATCTGCCTTTGAAGGCATTTTAAATTCAGTTCACTCTAAACAACCAGGTCTGGTTGTTTGCTCGCCAGCCAAAAGGTGTTTAAGTCTGGTCAATTCATTTGCTTTAAATACCGTTGAAATAGAGGCCGCGTTTAAAGAACGTGACTTTGGTGAATGGGATGGGCAGAGTTATGGCACGCTGAAAGCGTTATACCCGCAAGCATTAGACGCTTATCTCTCTGAGCCTTTTACTTTCGATATTCCAAGGGCTGAGTCTTTAGGCGCTTTTGAGCAGCGAGTATTAATAGGCTGGCAAAATTTGCTTGCTAAGGCGTTTGCACGAGATTTAAAAGAGGTGGTTGTGATGACGCATGGAGGGGTAATAAGAGTGCTTTTAAAAGCCATTTTAGGGTTGGAGGATCAAGCGATGTTTCATTGGAAGATAGGCTATGGCGCTGTACTGTCTCTGGCTTGTTTTGAGACCGATTCAAAAAACTGTTTTGAACAGTGTGGTGAAAAATCATCCGTTACCGATGCGAAAAAACATTGCCACAATGCCCCTTATATTCAAATTGTTGGCCTGACTCAGCAGGTAGACAATCATGCTTAAACCCTTCTGGTTGGCTTTACAGTTTTTAACGCGTTTGCCCACGCCACATTACGAATCCGTTAACTCAAAAGAGGTGGGGCAGTCGGTGGCGTGGTATCCCCTTGTCGGTCTATTGATTGGTTTGCTCCTAGTCGGAGTCGCCCAGCTTCACTTTTGGTTGCCAGCCAGTATTGTATCGGGGTTAGTCTTGGCGGTTTGGGTTTGGTTAACGGGCGCACTTCATTTAGATGGATTAGCTGATAGTGCTGATGGTTGGCTAGGGGCAAATGGAGATTCAAAGCGTGCATTAGAAATCATGAAAGACAGTCAAATTGGTGCCGGTGGAGGGGTCGTTTTGGTTGTTTTTATGATTCTAAAATGGACGGTTTTAGTCGAGTTGATAAACAACCAGGCCTGGTTGTTTCTATTAATCGCCCCTTTTTGGGGACGAATTTCAGCGTTGCTCCTTATTCCAACCACCCCTTATGTGAGTGTTAATGGCATTGCTGAACAGATGGTTAAGCACTTAAATGTTAAGTGGGTTTGGGGGTGGTTGTGTCTGTTTGTGGTCGTGTTGTTCTGGATGAATACATCGAGTTTAACGGTGCAGTCAGTACTCCCTGTTCTCTCTCTAGTGGTCGGGTTAATGTTGGTGTGGGTTTGGTTGCGTTGGGCGATGATGAAGTTAACAGGGGGGATGACGGGGGATACGGCTGGTGCAATGACTGAGGTCTCTGAACTGGCGCTGATGTTGTTGTCGATAGCTTTGTTAATAAACTAGATTAAGTTTATCATTTAATTATTAAATCGTTTTAAATCAATTTGTTATAAATTTTAATTAAAGTTGTTTTTACTATATTTGGCGGCCTTGAAGTCCGCCCGTATGCAGTAAAATAACGGTTGAACCGGGAGGGATATGTCCTGCATCAAGCTGCTTAAAGAATGAAAAAGCCATTTTGGCGGTATAAATTGGATCCAGTAAGATTTTAAATTCCGCTTCAAATTGATGCATGAATTCAAGAAAATGAGGGGGCATTTTTGCATAGCCACCTTGGTGAAACTCCGTTAATAATTGCCACTTATTTTTTTGGCCTAATCCAATCCATTCGGTTATTTGTGGCAAAAGTTGTTCAGCCTGTTTTAAAACAGCCACTCCCAATATGCTTCGGTTTTTTTGATAAGAGGCATGTTTAACCAATCCTGCAAGCGTTCCGCCTGTTCCCACCGCAGTATAAAGATGTGTCCAGTCTGGACACTGTTGCTCTAAATCACACGTGACCGATTCAAAGCCTGCCACCGCCAAAGTATTTGAACCGCCTTCGGGGATAATATAGGCATTTGGGTAGCGGGTCATTAAGCGATTAATCTCCGCGGGTTCATTCTTTTGACGGTATGCCTGTCGGCTAACAAACTCAAGTTTCATGCCATTCTGAGTGGCTGTTAGTAGTGTCTCACTCCACTTATCTGGTTGGTGAGCAAGCTCCTCGCCCCGGATAATGCCGATGCTCTCTAATCCAAGTGCTTTGGCAGCCTGAGCGGTGGCTGCAATATGGTTTGAGTAAGCGCCCCCATAGGTGATTAGAGGCTGTTTTTTAGACTGCTGCGCCTGTTCTAAATTAAGCTTGAGTTTATGATATTTATTCCCCTGAATGGTCGGGTGGTTAAGATCCTCACGTTTGATAAAGACGCGAAT
>JAADDM010000309.1 GCA_013153955.1 Gammaproteobacteria bacterium
ATTGTCTGCTAACTTCACGTAGTAATGACCACTTCACACACTTCACAAGGACGGGCAGGCCGACACTGGTTGGCACGTGCTCGGCGCCAACCCTAATTGTGGCTAGTAGGTATGAAGTCAGGAGTTCGGGCTTTATTTTTCTGCAAGCGAAACCTTTGGCGTTCTAACTGTTAGAATACAAGTTCCGAGGACGTCAGTATGCTGAGCTCCGTCAACCGAACCCAGTCAGCCAGCCGGTCGACCGCCCGCTGCAGACTGTCGTCGTGGGGGTTTGGATGTTGGCAGTGCTTATGGCTACAATTACCAGTAATCTTCTTCATAATTCATCGAACGGCTGACTGGAATGTGGCAGGTGTTCGGTCTTGACACCGGGCCGGTCACAGCTACGAAGACTCGGCCTGGAGCGTCGTCGTAGCGCCAGACTGATCAAAACAACTCCACTGGTCGCTGCGTTTTTGTTACCAGCCGCTTGCCGTTCGGAAACAATATATGATGAATTTATTATCGGCGTCTCGACTGCTCATTTCGGCCGGCCAGTTCCTACTTACGTAATGTTCTTTTCTGAAGAAAGAAACCCTCTAAAACTCGACGACAGTTGGATTGTTTAGTTTGGCACATCCGAGGCAGCACGTTGTAGCAAGCGAACGCTTTCAAGCATACATCATTTACTATGAAGTCCTCGGTGCCTTGGCCGCATCACACTGAGCTAAAAGACTAAAATGGTCCAGTTTTATTTGAAATCCGACAGCGACCGACCCTAAACAAGACGTCCGCCGTGGCCATTACCAACATAAATAGTGCCATCTTTATTTAACGGTTCGCAGTCGAAGGATTCTATCGCTGGCAAACTTGCTTGCTCACAAATCAAGTGCGTTCTTAACACAGTCAACCATGTTAGCCACCAGTGTGAGCTGGGCCTGCCATTTGTATAAGCTTAAAATTTTCTTTAATAATAAATGAAGAAATCCGAGAGGCCGAGCGCCGATATTGTGTGCTATTTTGTTTATGCTGCGTTTATACGCCTTACACGCATCCCTCTGCATAGACCAGGTGAGAGAGAAAATATCAGCGGTTAGAACTAACATTGACAACCACCAGTAATATAGCTGCCACTTACATCACAGTTGACAACACCGCATTTGACATTTAACAGCTGCACAATAAAATTGCCTGTTTAATTATCGGTGTTTTCCAAGTGTGTACCGCACATTATTTTCTGTGTTCGTTCGCACGACGACTTTAGAAATGTTCACCTGACTAACAAATAGCCGCGTACGTGGAAACATAAACAGAATCGCGTACAATGATAATACATCTGTGGATGGCCGCTGTACTTTCGCGTTCTGTGAAAAAAGGGATAATACTAAGTTTAACCAAGGAGATCATTTAAATAAGTTATCAATTATTTAATAGTAATAATAATATAAAATCATGCTGCTTATAGATTTACTGTAAGATTGGTAATGAACCAGTGAACAGTTTGTTATGATTATTCTTTTACTTCACACATACACACGTATAAAACCGACTGAGGCAATCCAATGATTTTATGACTAGTCAAATCTACCCCGACTTGGGAAGGCCACGAACGTAGACAAGATGGCCGGTAGAATTGACGGTCCCGGAGAAAAAAAGTCTTTGTCGCCATGGTTTCCGTTACCATGGCAATCAGTGGGGCTCTCTTACCGGCGCACAATTCTCATCACTGCCAGATTAAATACGAAATGCTGGCCTTTGGTCGTGTGCCATCTCCGAAATGCGTGACTACGTGACAAGCCGGCTGCTCGCACATCGGCATCAGCAGCCGCTAGCCGCCGTTACCTGCTCCCATCACCCGATTACACCAGGGAAATTATGAGTGATGCAAGGATTAAGGCTAAATGTTGGTATCGGACTGATATGGGAGGTGACGCTCAGTTGATTCTGGAGATATCTGTACCCGGATCAGACGGAGCCAAGGCGCTCGACTCAAACCCGTTTCAATTACTGACCGGGATTTTGCCGGGGCCGTACCAGGTCGGCTGCGTCTGCCCTCGGAAAGACATTCAAATTACTGTCGAGCTGAATAAACAGGACGCTTTTTGACGGCAACTTTATCATTGGCTGAGATAACATTCTTGTCACGTCAGGTTAATGTAAGTAAAATACGGTGTTCCCTAAATACGTTTCATGTCTCCGATGAAATTATATCGCTGGCATCGCTTTGAAGATTAGCATTACATAAATATATCCCAATATTACAGGCGAATAAAACAAAATTAAAAACGATTACCTAGGCGAATTGCTTAGTAAATGAAACATTAACAAACGCTGCATTACGCTGCATTTTCAGCGATCATAATAATACGTTATTCGTATATAAATAGATTAATTAATATTAGAACTGTTTTTTTCCTTTCCACGTTACATCCACGCTTGTCAAATACCGCCAATTATTCAGTATGAGAGCAGTTAATTATCCGATTATCCAGACATTGTCCGTACGGCCCCTTCCCCCGCCGCACAACGTTTCGGCTTACGCGGCCACGCAACGCCGAATCGAAACGCCTGCTATTGAGAAGAGAATTAACAAGCAACGAAATGTTATCGCAATCTTCTTTGCAAGTGTATCAACGCGCTGAGGACGTTTGATAATCGCTGAGCCAGTGGGAAGCTTTGTGTTTAATACGTTT
The DNA here is from genome assembly GCA_013153955.1 of Gammaproteobacteria bacterium. Taxonomy (GTDB): domain Bacteria; phylum Pseudomonadota; class Gammaproteobacteria; order Thiomicrospirales; family Thiomicrospiraceae; genus Thiomicrorhabdus. The sequence continues at coordinate 2,673 of JAADDM010000309.1, forward strand.
GCCAAGAGAATTAGTTGTGCCATTTTTTCACCCCAAAACGGACACTAAAGAAGACGTCATTATTCACGACCATCTTCGAATAAAAGCATATTTACCGGCTTGGCTAAGAGCCGAACTCGGAGCATCTGGTATTCTAGACATGCACATTATTACTGGGCTATCGTGACTGACATTTACACATATGATCTTGAAGGATGCCATTAAAACAGGACTACACTGGCTCCTTGAAGCCCATCAGCCAGTAGAATGGGACGTCTCAGATGGCACGATCCATTAATTCCATTAAATGCCAGTGAGCTGAGTGGGTTGAATGGGCGTCCTATTAAACGACTTCAGGAAGAAGCCACAGAAAGATCAATACGGACAGTGTTTGAAGTTACTGTTGAACACGAAGTGTTGAGAAGACACGTGACCTAATTCATTTGGTATCAGATCAGTCCACTCGCTGGCTAACTGGCTGCCGGGAATCAATTCGCAATATACATTTATTTACCTCTGTTGGCTGCTCGCCCACACCTCGACAACTGTGCCTGTCTGATGACAATTTCCAGTCGAATTTATGGAATTGGAAACTTCATCCCGGATTGGAGTACAGCGTCGGGCTGTGACCGGGTGGACGAAATGAGACACCGAGTCGGCATTGGTGGCCAGCACTGGTCAGGGCGGCCGTTCAGTGGCCGACTAAACCAAGTGACAGCTAGCTAACCATGAGATGTGTCAGTGGCCGACAATGATGGCTTAGCCATAGCCCTCGGCTTAACACGGGCAGCCATAAAACACGGTCGTCCACTCAGTCTAATGCAGAGCTCGTGTGGTATTGATTGTGCGGCGACACACATATATGTTATGTCACCGTCAAAGTCCGGCCAACTTACGTACAGCGCCGTCAGTCAGCTAGCCAACAAGGCACGCAGGCAGGCAGGCAGTGTCAGCCAGCCAGCCAGCCAGCCAGCCAGCCAGCCAGCCAGCCAGCCAGCCAGCCAGCCAG
>JAADDM010000252.1 GCA_013153955.1 Gammaproteobacteria bacterium
GCATGAATCAGGGTTTTGGCAGGGGGTTGAGCGGTTATTTCAGTTCGATTTAAGCCGTTCACTGATGCACTATGATTTAGTGTATGCACAAATAGCAGCGTTTTCACCTCTTAGAATTCCTAGCCTGTTTAGTTCAGGGGAGGGGTCAGTTGCACTAGATGGGGCTGAATTTTCGGGTTTTTTAATCACTGAGTTTTTGGAAGGCCAGGTGATTGATGAAAGCACGGTTTCTGTATCGATGGTTCAGCAACTCACTGCGCACGTTGTATGTTTGCATCGTGTGAAGCAAAGCCGTTTTGGTGCGCTGTTTAATGTTGAAGAGGTTTTGGGAGAGCAGGTGCGTGCCAGTACGGACTGGTTGCATCAGTTAAGCGGTTTTCTGATTGAACAGGGTGAGATGCAAGGTTTGAGTGGCACCGCCTGGTTTGGAGATGCGCTGAGTGCATTAGAGTGTATTGATGAGGTGAGTTTCTCACCCATTATGCTCGACCTTCGCTGGGATCAGTTTTTAGTCAATGCGCTGGGTGAGTTGTCGCTGCCTGATTTGGATGCTTTTGTTTGGGGGCCAAGGGCGCTTGAATTGGTCATGATTGAGTATTTGCTGGATGCGCAACAAGCCACGATATTTAAGTTGGCCTATGAGGAGGCGTTAGGGTGTATTGATATTGATGCTGTTCGCCCAGTCTATCGCATGGTTTTATTCTTGCTGAATGTGATGGGCGAAAAAGAGGTGGATAAGTGGATGTCTCACCCTTGCCGATTTTAACGGCAGGGTGGACGGGGTTGACCCCCCCTCGGTTTAGTAGCTTACTGCACATGCATCTGTCGTTTTTTCCAGCTTAGGTAGCCGTAAACTGCCAGTACTAAGTACACCATAAACATGACAATCGTCACGTAATAGCCTGTTTGCAGGTAGAGTAGGATGGCTGCTGTATTGATAATCATCCAGTAGAGCCAACTCTCAATCACTTTTCTAGCCATTAGTACGGTATTCATGACTGAGAATACGGTGACTGCAGTATCTAAATAGGGCAGGTTTGACTCAAGCTGAGTCAGGTATCGCCCTATGATGACTGTTAATGCAATGCCTAAGCTGATAAAGATAATATGAAATATTAATGGACGTCTGCTTATGATAAGTTGTTCGTTGGTTTCCGCCTGCTTATTCCAGAGCATAAAGCCGTAGACAGCCATTCCCATGTAATAGAAGTTTAAAATGGCCTGCATCGGCAGCTGCCCTTCCCAGAAGAGAAGGGTGTAAATCAGCGTACTCGCAAAAGCGGTTGGCCAGCACCATATTGATTCCTTGGCGGCAAGAACGACATAGAGGATGCCTAATGTGGCTGCTAACCACTCCCAGCCTGACTGGGCCAGTAAGGCGTTAACAACAGTCTGTAGCAAAGATTCATTAGCATCCATGAATATTGACTCTTTCCCTATCGGTTCCGATAAGCTTAATCACAAAAACAGTTTCAGGCATCTTCTCTAATACGGTCAGTACTTCGGCAGTTAAAGTGTCCATAACATCGGTATAGTCGCCATAGATGTGGGTAGACATGCTGTTGCGCTCGATACTGACTTTGGCGTTGTTGGCTAAGCGTTCAATAAACTCAATAATGGGTTGGCAGTAAGCTTCGCGCAGAGGGTACATGCTGATTTCAATAGAGACTTTCATCGTATTCCTTTAAATTTAGAGATAAAAAAAGGGCTCAATCAAGAGCCCTTAGTGTGTCTGAGTTTTACTTAGAAGTAAACTCGTGCGGTGATGCCTAGTTGGCGTGGATCACCTAGTTTTATAAACTGTTGGTTGTTTGTACCATAGTTCGGGTCAAAGTAGAATCCACGTGTAGCGTATGTCTCATCTGTTAGGTTTTTAGCCCAAACATACACTTCGTAGTCTTTGAACTCGTACCCTAAGCGAGCATTGATGATGCTGTAGGCATTTGATTGTTCATTGTGTACATTATCAAAATAGAAGCTGTCCATCGCTGTTAGGTCCGCTTGAGCGTATAAGCCGTTATTTGCGCGATACTTTAAACCAATGTTTAGCTGGTAGTTAGGCGCGTGTGCCTGTGAGCGACCATCTATTGTAAAGGCGCTGTTAAGAGGGGTGCCGGTGATATCTGTTTGAATAAGACCTAAGCTACCATAAAGGTTTAAGTTTTGGGTTGCAGACCAGTCAAAGTCAGCTTCAATACCGTAGTTAGTTGCTGAATCTAGGTTTTCAGTAAAGAAGACCCAGTTTGTTGCTGAGGCGGGGTCATAGCTGTAACCATCAAACTGTGGATTGCTTCTGTCCATGTAGAAGGCTGTAATGTTGGTTTTTAAGCCTAAATTTTTATGGTTAGTTTTAAGGCCGATTTCGTAGTTTATTAAGGTTTCAGCATCGTAGGTTAGATATTGGCTTGCAGTTGCCGCAGGTTGACCTGCATTGAATCCACCCGCTTTATAGCCACGTGTAACCCCTGCAAAAGCAGTGTAGCGTTCATTATATTGATAGCGATAGTTTAAGTTTGCACCCCATAATGTTTCATCTGGCGCGTAGGTCTCATTACTGCTATTGGTAAAGCGGCTGCTATCTTGTTCTAATCGCATGCCAGCTGAAATAGTGGCTTTTGGTGTCATGGCATAATCAAATTGTGTAAATCCAGCGACTTTATTCATGCTGTACTGGCTGCTGCTATTGCCGTAATACTCCGTTTGATTGCGCTCATCTAGCTGAGAGGCATATAGACCGAATAACCAGTCTGTATCGCCATTAATCTTTGATTCTGGAGTAGATGTCCAGCGCAACTCTTGGCTTGCGGTGTTGCGTTGCTTGTTATTTAGATAGGTACCTGCTGAGGCAGCTGTCCAGTCCTCATCATAGCTATAAGTCATATCAGAAGCAGCAATGCTTGTTTTAGAGGTAAGTACATAGCGAGGGTCGCCTTTCCATTCCACTTTAACCGATCCTGCGTTAGAAAGTTGCGCATCCTTACCGGGTTGATTGCTAAGCGTTGTAAAGCTGTTATCTCGCGCCCAAGCGTCATAGCCGTTATTTAAGTCGGCATGCATAACGGTAATATCGACGGTGGTATCAGTGTTAGGGAACAGGCGCAATTTGCCGCGTAGACTAAGTTCATCACGTCCATTCGTGTCTGTTCTGTTTAGCGTGTCATTGGTACGAAAGCCATCACTGGTGTGTCTAAACAATGAAACTCTATACTGAGGAGCACCTTCTTCTGAGCTAAAAGGCCCTGAAGTCATAAATCCAATCTCTCTTTGGTTGTCAGTCCCTAGTGTTGATTCAACCATGCTCTCTCGAAAGTCAGTAGGATCATTGCTTTTAATGTTGATGAGTCCTGCAATAGCACTTTGGCCATAACGTGTGTTTTGTGGGCCTCTTAATACTTCTACTTGCTTCACATCAAATAGATTACCTGTCATGCCGATACCGCTAAAATCAATGTCATCAACGGCAAACCCAACACTTGAATTGGGCGCGCCGGTGTATTCATCTCTTTCGCCGATTCCGCGAATTTGAATATGACGAGCGTGTGAGCTTTGGCCCGAGAAGTTAACATTTGCAGTTTTAAGTAAAATGTCGTCGAAGTGCATTGCACCTTGATCTTGAAGCTCGGCCTGTGTTTTAAC
>JAADDM010000125.1 GCA_013153955.1 Gammaproteobacteria bacterium
AAGAGGAAGCCGCTAAGGATGCCTTAGCAACGAAGGTTTGGGCCTCTCAAAAAGCCTTTAAAGAGCAAGTAACCAAGTGGACAGAGGTCTCTGAACAGGCCTACTTAAGAGCTCGCTCACTTTAATTAAAATTCCAAAGGGGTTAGGCATTCAGAAAAATGAAGCCTAGCACTTTCGTTATCAAGGTCACCCTACAGGCCTAAACGTAAAGAAAAATTGAGTAAATACACCGTGGTATTTAGTGTCCTCTTATATAAAGGGGGGCTGGTATGCCATAGATTTATTTTGGTTTTGCTTTATTTTTAGGTGAGTAGAATAAAAAATGATCAATCTAAAGGCGGTACTTTGTCAGTACGCATATTCACTCAAAATGAGCGTTTACGTTGGCCATGCAAAGGCCGCTAAAATATAGAGTTTAATGGAGTTCAAATGAAACAGCAGTTATTAAAAGTCGCTCTTCTTGGCGCACTAGTAGCAGGTTCTACAGCAGCATCGGCTAACATGTTCAACACAAATAATACTAACGGTGTAAATGATTGGCCTGAGTGGACTCCAATGTACTGGATGGAAGAGATGTCTGATGAGATGACTGACAATTCAAATGGTAACGGAATGAATATGCCTTGGAACAATAATGGTTCTAACGGTTTCAACATGCCTTTCAACAGCAATGGTAACGGTATGAACATGCCTTGGAACAACAACGGTTCTAACGGTTTCAACATGCCTTTTAACAACAATGGCAACGGTATGAACAACATGCCTTGGAGCAATAACGGTCAAGGGTTTGGCGGTAACATGCCTTGGAACACAAATGGTTCTAACTTTGGTGGAAACATGCCTTGGGATAACGGGTTTGGAAATGGTCAGCACGGTCCTTGGACGCACATGCAGAACTTCAACAACGGTCAGAACATGATGAACTACCGTGGTCCTCAGGGAATGAACATGCCAACAATGCCTAATGGCTATAACATGCCACAGATGAACAACGGTAATGCAATGCCTACGATGCCTACGTTTACTTATGCACCTCGTGCACAGTCAAACGCACCAGTCGTACCTGCACAGCGATAAGCGCTTTCGCTTAACGTTTGTATAGAAAACCAGCTTAGGCTGGTTTTTTTTCGTCTGTCGAAAAGTCGATGTCGGTGGTGAGCTTGCTATAATCAGTGATGATATGTTGATTTTCCAGGCGGTAATTCACGCCTTAAATTGTCTGCCGATGATCATTCTCTCGTTGGGTCTATTAGTGACAGAGCGCTTGATCTGATTGGCTAAACATAGCTTTACGTAACTTCTGTTTATAATCCGCATCCTTAAAAGGCTCTGGCTGTCCGAGTACAAAGTACAGTGCTTCATCTACGAAAATTTGTTCTGAAGGTAGACTTTCTATAATTTGTTGTATGGGCTGATTACGTTCGGATTCTGAAACCCGAATGGGCGTAATGACAGCCATTGAAAGGCTGGGGTCGAGTGCCTTTAATGCTGAGACGGTTCCAAGGTGTTGTTCACTATGAAAGCTACCATTGACATGAATTATTTGTTGTTTTGAGGCATTTAACCAGGCCTGGTAGATTGATTCAGCCAGGGTATTATCTCGTGTGAGTTGGGCAAGGTAACTCTGCTCTTTGCGCAGAGGTGACAGCTTTCTAACCGTATCCATTAGTGCCATATATTTTTTTCGATAGCGTTTGTTGTCTTTAAAGGGCGTTGCTGCAATTAAGCGTCGTTCATGAGGGGAGAGCTTCTTTAGATACCCCGCTCCGTTACGCCCAATACAGCGCACAATATCTGCCGATGCATTGGCAGCAATGACGGGGATAAAGTTCTGTTTGGCATATTCTATTAGGGGGCGGTATCCCCCTTTGTAATTTTGCCAGGCAGGGGCTTCATTGATTAGAAAAGTCTCGCCAATTTCTGAGTCTAAATATTGGTCAAGAAGTGCCTGTTGATCTCGGTTAAACATCTCCATAGAGAGTGTTATCTCAGTATTTTGTTGGTGTAGAGCTTGCAGAAGGTGCGCTTCGAGTAAGTGAGATGCATGGTTACCATGAAACTCGCCGATAAAAATCACATCATATTGTTTTAGGCGTTGAGCAAGCTGTTGAATGCTTAAAGGCGTGAGGTTGGGGAGCCCGATGATTTGGTAATCATAAGCTAGATTGAGAGAGAGGTTTTGGTGAGCACTCTCCTGTAATAGCCGCGTGTCTGGCTGAACCAACGCTTGCTTAATGGCACTTTTGTGAACACCGCTTTGACAGCCCGTTAAGCCTAAAAAAATGACAAGAAGGCCGGGCATAATAAAAAATAGATTCTCTATTTTAGGCGAGATAAAAAACATAAATAGGCCTTATATTCTTGTCGTTAGAGGGCGTATGTGACAGCCGATTTGAGCAATCTAGGCAGTGCAAGTCACTTGCCTTACTTGCTTATCTAGGCAGAGAGCCGTTGTTAATATCAATGCAGCTGCCATTAATATACTCAGGGGCTGTCGTTGCGAGCCAGTAGAGCGTCTGTGCAACCTCGTCAGCGGTGGCAAAGCGACCGGCAATGGTATTCTTTAAGAAAGCCTGCTGGCGATGCTCAGGAATATTATCAAGCATATCTGTTTGTGTTGGACTGGGTGCAACCGCATTCACAATAATTTCGCCCTGGAAGGTTTTAGCAAAGCTCTTGGTTGCGTTAATCAACCCTGCTTTGCTGATGCCGTACCAGATATCAGGATGGCCAATTTGACCTGCAATTGAGGCATTATTGACGACTCTAGGATGATAGTGAGAGGGCGCTTTAAGCTTGTCGGTAAATAGCTCAATTAGCTTGACGGGGCTCATGATATTTAAGGCCAATGAGTAGTCGCGTTGTGCATCGGGGTAGTTATCGACGGTGAGTGTTTGGAGCAGTCCTGCATTATTAATTAAAACATCAATGGATTCAATTGAATCTACCAGGCCTGGTAGTTGTTCTAATGCTGTTAAATCAAAAGGAATACAGGTGACTTGTGGGTGGTTTTGATAGTCAAAAGTCTCTTTATTGGAAAAATCACGGGCAATAATATGGACTTGATCGCCTGCCTGTATAAAAAGTTGAGTGAGCGCGAGTCCAATGCCTTTATTGCCCCCCGTAATTACCACCTGACGCATAGTCGATTCCTTGTTAAGTATAAATGCTTCATCACGCGAAGCTAAAACGAGATTTACTGTATAATTTATTTCATCTTAATGATATCTGTTTAGATATCTATCCTAAAAAGATTTTAATAAAGGTGTTTGGAATGAATCAGCGTGCAACGCATCAAAATACGGTTAGCCTCGTCAGTCTGTTTGGGGTACTCCTTTCTGCAAATATTGCATTTGCAGAGCACGCGGTTAGCAAAGCCCCTGCGGCTTATAATAAAATGGCCAACCAATTTGAGAAGCAATTTAACCAACCTTCAGGCCCTGTTAATTGGGCTAACTCAATGCAGCGGCAGTTTTTTGGTAAACAGAATGACCTGGCTGCTCAACGAGGGGGGCAGTTTGGCTCTTATAATGGACAGCAGTCAGGTGGATACCAAGGTAACCAGCAGGGACGTCAGCAAGCCAAAACCTTTAATGAGATGTTTGGGATGGGCAAAGGCAATACCAAGCTAAACT
>JAADDM010000054.1 GCA_013153955.1 Gammaproteobacteria bacterium
CAATTCGGACTTGAGAAATGAGAAGGTAGGGTTTAAAATTCGCGAGCACACTATGCAACGTGTCCCTTATATTTTGGTCGTAGGTGATCAAGAGATGGAGAATGGGACCGTTAATGTACGTGCACGAGGTGGAGAAAACCTTGGAAGTTTCACATTCGCTGAATTAGTCACATTGTTTAATGATGACATCAGTAAGCTAGGTCGAGTCACTGACACTAGCGAATAAATTAGATAAAATTTTTTAATGATTGGAGGATATTGCTATCGGAATTCGTAGAGGCCGTGGTAGACCACAGCAACCAGAAGCACCTAAAGATAGAATTAATGGCGCGATTACATCGCCTGAAGTACGTTTAATGGACCCTGATGGCGAGCCACTAGGCGTCGTCTCCATTAAAGAAGCGCTAGAACAGGCTCAAGAAGCTGGCTATGATTTGGTAGAAATTACAGCGAAAGCGAATCCTCCTGTTTGTAAAATAATGGATTATGGTAAGTACCTTTACCAGCAGCAAAAGAAAAAGCACGAAGCAAAAAAGCGTCAAAAGCAAGTGCAGCTAAAAGAAGTTAAGTTTCGCCCAGGAACTGAAGAGGGAGATTACCAGGTAAAACTACGCAACCTGTTGAAATTCCTAGATAATGGAGATCGCGTCAAGGTAACTATATGGTTCCGTGGCCGCGAGATCACTCATAAGGAACTGGGATTGAAGATGTTGGAACGTGTTAGGGATGATATTCAAGAGTTTGGTACTGTTGAACAAATGCCTAAGATGGAAGGCCGTCAAATGCAAATGATGGTCGCTCCAACGAAGAAAAAGTAAGGTTTTAAACCTTACTTTTGACGACAACAGTCGGGATTTTGATCATTTTTTTGATTGGAATTACTGGTGCAGCTCCTTCAGTGCTGTTCGTTGTGCCGAACTAGAGTGTATTTATTTACACTCTGATTAAAAAACCAAGTATTCCAAGAGAATGCTTAAATGCGGAGTTTCATGCTATGCCTAAGATGAAAACAAACAGTGGTGCTGCGAAGCGCTTCAGAAAAACAGGCTCAGGTCGTTTCAAATGCAAACAATCTCACCTTCGTCATATTTTGACCAAAAAGTCTACTAAGCGTAAGCGTCAGCTACGTTCAGGAAGCATGATCCATGATCATGATGTGGCAATGGTTCGTCGTATGTTACCGTACGCATAAGGAGAGATTGAAAAATGGCTAGAGTAAAAAGAGGTGTCATCGCACGCCGTAGACACAATAAAGTATTAAAGCAAGCGAAAGGTTATTACGGAGCTCGTAGTAAAGTTTTCCGCGTTGCTAAGCAAGCAGTTATTAAAGCAGGTCAGTATGCATACCGTGATCGTCGTACTAAGAAGCGTCAGTTTAGACGTCTTTGGATTGCACGTATCAATGCGGCAGCACGTATGAATGGAATGACTTATTCTCGTTTCATTAACGGACTGAACAAAGCTGAGATTGCTGTTGACCGTAAGGTATTAGCAGACATTGCAGTGCATGATGCAGCCGCATTCACAGTATTTACTGAGAAAGCAAAAGCAGCATTAGCATAAGGAAATTAGTCTAGGGTAACTTAGACGTTTCTTATTAGGGGACTTCGGTCCCCTATTTTTTTGTTTTTAGGAACAGAAAAAATCGTAAACTCTACTTAATAAAGATTCAAGAGATCAGGGTTTAAACCGTGGAATGTTGAATATTTATTCTCTCCTTTTTGGGACACTCAAACATGCAAGAACAACTCAATACGATTATTTCAAAGGCACAGGAAGCGGTTTCCGCTGTGATTGACCTGCCTCAACTAGATGAAATTCGAGTTCAGTACCTAGGTAAAAAAGGTGAACTGACCGGAATGATGAAGATGCTGGGTAAGCTCTCTCATGAAGAGCGCCCTAAGGCTGGGCAGATCATTAATGAAGCGAAGCAGATGGTTCAGGGCATTTTAAACGCTAAGAAACGAGAACTAGATGATGCTATTTTGGCTAAGCAGTTAGCAGAAGAGACGATTGATGTCACACTTCCTGGGCGCGGTGTGGATGTGGGTAGTCTTCACCCTGTTACGCGTACTTTACATCGAATTGAAACGCTGTTTTCTAAGGCTGGATTTGACATTGAAACAGGGCCTGAAATTGAAGACGATTGGCACAACTTTGAAGCCTTGAATATTCCTGAAACGCATCCTGCACGCGCGATGCACGATACTTTCTACATTAATGAAAATACAGTGCTTAGAACACATACTTCAGGGGTTCAGATTAGAACCATGGAGAATAAAAACCCACCTTTAAGAATCATTGCCCCGGGTCGCGTATATCGTTGTGACTCAGATATGACGCATACCCCGATGTTTCATCAGGTGGAAGGCTTAATTATTGAAAAAAATGCGAGTTTTGCACAGCTTAGAGCTTTATTGATTGAGTTTTTAAGACAGTTCTTTGAGGATGAGAATCTTAAAACACGTTTTAGACCTTCCTATTTCCCCTTTACAGAACCTTCTGCTGAAGTCGATATCGCGACAGATTTGTTTGGGGATGGTCGTTGGATTGAAGTCCTAGGCTGTGGAATGGTTCACCCGAATGTTTTGAAGAATGTAGGCATTGATCCCGAAGAATATACCGGGCTTGCTTTCGGGTTAGGGGTTGAGCGTTTAGCAATGTTACGTTACAACGTAAAAGATCTACGTCAGTTCTTTGAGAACGACTTACGTTTCTTACAACAATTTAAATAGCATCAGGCCAGACGAGATTAAAAATGAAAATTAGTGAAAAGTGGTTAAGAGAGTGGACAAATCCAAATTGGGATACGAACACACTGTCTGAAGAGTTAAGTTTGGCAGGTCTTGAAGTAGATGGTGCTGAGCCTGTTGCGGGTGCGTTTACCTTAGTTGTTGTTGGGCATGTTCTTTCCGTTGAAAAGCACCCCGATGCAGATAAACTTAATGTGACGCAAGTCGATGTTGGTGCTGATGAGCCTGTGCAGATTGTCTGTGGCGCAAAAAATGTTGTGGCAGGCATGAAGGCCTGTTGTGCACAGGTGGGCGCGGTACTGCCCGGTGACTTTAAAATTAAAAAAGCGAAGCTTCGCGGCGTGCCTTCAAACGGCATGCTGTGCGGCGCAACAGAGGTTGGTCTGCCGGATAATGGAGTAGATGGTCTATTTGTTCTGCCTGCTGACGCGCCTATTGGCATGGATGTTCGTGAATACTTATCACTGGATGACTGCGTTATAGAAATTGATCTAACGCCTAACCGTGCAGACTGTTTTAGTGTGGAAGGGATTGCTCGTGATGTCTATGCTATCAGTGATTCTGAATTAACACAGCCATTTGACATTAAAGAGATGGCGGGGTCTGATGCGTGCAGTCAATCAATTAAGATTACTGAAAAATCAGCTTGTCCTAAATATTTAGGTTGCGTTGTAACTGACTTTGATACTTCTGCTGAGACCCCTTTATGGATGGCGCAAAAGTTGCAGCGTTCAGGTCTTCGTCCATTAAGCCTTGTCGTTGATGTAACGAACTATGTGTTAATGGAGCTGGGTCAGCCAATGCATGCGTTTGATCTTGATAAGCTGCAAGGTGCTGTCAATGTACGCATGGCAACCGATGGTGAAAAGT
>JAADDM010000253.1 GCA_013153955.1 Gammaproteobacteria bacterium
GCCCACCTTGCTGCTGCCCCTGAAACAGGTAATTGGGCTGCATCTGTTGCTGCGCCCTCTGCTGATTTATGCCATAGCCATTCATATTCTGATAGACGCTATTTTGACCTTGGTAGGTCTGGCGATTACGCTGATTAAATAACTTCTGCATCTGCGCATAAGCATTCATCTTAGCGGCCATTTCCATCTCAAATTGAGCATCCATATAAAAGTTTAGCTTGGTATTGCCTTTGCCCATCCCAAACAGCTCATTAAAGGTTTTGGCTTGCTGACGTCCCTGCTGGTTACCTTGGTATCCGCCTGACTGCTGTCCATTATAAGAGCCAAACTGCCCTCCTCGTTGAGCAGCCTGATTATTCTGTTTACCAAAAAACTGCTGCTGCATTGAGTTAGCCCAATTAACAGGGCCTGAAGGTTGATTAAATTGCTTCTCAAATTGGTTGGCCATTTTATTATAAGCCGCAGGGGCTTTGCTAACCGCGTGCTCTGCAAAGACAACATTTGCAGAAAGGAGTAACCCAAGCAGACCGACGAGGCTAACCGTATTTTGATGTGTTGCACGCTGATTCATTCCGAAAACCTTTGGTTAGACTTTTTTAAGATAGATATCTAAACAGACACCTTCAATATAAGATAAATTATACCGTAAATATTATTTTAGCTTCGCGTGATGGCGCAGTTTGACTTAAACAAGGAGCATGCTTATGCGTCAGGTCGTTATTACAGGAGGCAACAAAGGGATTGGGCTCGCACTCACTCAACTATTTGTTCAGGCAGGGGATCAAGTCCACATTATTGCCCGAGATTTTTCAAATCAGGATACTTTTGATTATCAACACCACTCTCAAATCACCTGCATTCCATTTGATTTAACGGTGTTAGATAAACTCCCTCAACTGGTGGCTTCGATTGATTCTATTGATGTTTTAATTAATAACGCAGGGCTGCTCCAAACCCTCACAGTGGATGACTACCCCGATGCACGGCGAGACTACTCATTGGCCTTAAATATTATGAGCCCCATCAAGCTAATAGAGCTCTTTACTGACAAGCTTAAAGCGCCCTCTCATTATCAGCCTAGAGTGGTTAATAATGCTTCAATCGCAGGCCAAATTGGCCATCCTGATATTTGGTATGGTATCAGCAAAGCAGGGTTGATTAACGCAACCAAGAGCTTTGCTCAAACCTTTCAAGGCGACATTATTGTTAATGCGGTTGCACCAAGCCCAACCCAAACAGAGATGCTTGATAATATTCCTGAGCACCGCCAGAAAGCTTTCTTAAAGAATACGATTGCAGGTCGCTTTGCTACCCCTGACGAGGTTGCACAGACGCTCTACTGGCTCGCAACGGATGCCCCTGAGTATATTAATGGTAGCTGTATTGATATTAATAATGGCGCTCTGCCAAGATAAGCCAAAGTGACCCGCTCTTTTTTTTCCGTATATAAGGCCCATGTATGTTTTTCATCTCGCCTAGTGTGATCATTTCCTCGCTTATTCGCGTCCTTCTTCTGATCTCTTTTTTCGCCGTAATGGGCTGTCAGGGTAGTGCTTACATGACGGCCATTAAAGAAGAGTTAATACAGGCTGAAACACAACCATTGCAGGAAAAAGCCTACCAAACTCTCTCACTCAATTTGGCTTATGATTTTCAAATTATCGGGCTACCCAGCCGCACACCTTTAAGCATTCCACAACTTGCACTTCGCTTAAGAAACTATGATGTCGTCTTTATCGGTGAATTTCATGGCAACCATGCATCCCATTTACTCGAAGCACGTCTACTGCATGCACTTCATCAACAAAGGTCAAATATTGCTCTTTCTATGGAGATGTTTGACCGCGACCAGCAACCCCTGCTTGATCAATATTTGGACTCCGAGGTGGGTGAGACCTTTCTCATTAATGAAGCGCCTACTTGGCCAAATTATAGAGCCGCTTATCGCCCCTTAATAGAGTATGCCAAACAAAACTTTATTCCCGTTATTGCAGCGAATGCACCGGCAGACACTGTGCGCTGCATTGCACGCAATGGGGCAGGGTACCTGAAAAAGCTCTCTCCTGATGGGCTCATGCTAATTTCAGCCACACCTTTTAGAACGGATATGCGTTATAAGAACAAATACTTGACGCTTATCGAGACGCTTAGAAACTTATCACCTCAGCGTAAAGAGCAGAGTTATCTTGCACAACTGACTCGTGATAATACCATGGCTGAATCCATCTATCAGGCTTGGTTAAATGCACCCGACCAGCAAATAGTCCATATCAACGGAAGCTTTCACAGTGCGCAGCATCTTGGTACTGTATCAGCCCTAAAAGCACTTGATCCCACCCTTAACATCGCCGTTATTTCACCGATTAGAATTGCCGAAACCGCTCGAAATAATTCAATACAACAGGTTGTGAATCAACTGGATTCAGAACAACTAATCGCAGATGAAGCCCTCTATTTTATCCTTGGACAACCCGCTTCTTTCCGTAAATCAAGCTATAAAAAACAACAGCGAAAAGCGATGTTTAATCGCTCAAGTCAAGCGACTTGTTATTAATCAATCTAGATTGGGTAAAGAGTTTGTCACTTAAGTCACCAATAGATACTTTTAGATAGCCGAAAAAAAACCAGCATACGCTGGTTTTTTTTCAACGATTAAGTTTTAAAGCTTATCGCTGTGCAGGCACAACAGGTGCATTAGACTGCGCACGAGGTGGAGCGTATGTAAACGTTGGCATCGTTGGCATACCATTACCATTATTCATTTGTGGCATGTTATAACCGTTTGGAATAGGAGGCATATTCATTCCCTGAGGACCACGGTAGTTCATCAAGTTTTGGCCGTTATTAAAATTCTGCATGTGAGTCCAAGGACCGTGCTGACCATTTCCAAATCCGTTGTCCCAAGGCATGTTATTCATACCATTACCATTGTTGTTAAATGGCATATTAAACCCGTTAGAGCCGTTATTGCTCCAAGGCATATTCATGCCATTACCGTTACCGTTACCGTTACCGTTACTATTAAAAGGCATATTGAATCCATTAGAACCATTTTTGTTCCAAGGCATGTTCATACCATTACCATTTGAGTTGTCATTCATCTCATTAGACATCTCTTCCATCCAGTACATTGGCGTCCACTCTGGCCAATCATTGGTGTTATTAGCATTATTATTGTTGTTAAACATATTTGCGGATGCGGCTGTAGAACCTGCGACTAGTGCGCTGAGAAGAGCGACTTTTAAGAACTGCTGTTTCATTTAAACTCCATTGAACTTTATATTTTAAAATGATCATTTTTTATTCTACGCACCTAAAAATAAAGCAAAACCAAAATAAATCTATGGGATATCCGATGCTTCTTATATAAGAAAACATTAACTCCCTCTCTATTCATCCGCTTTGCCTGCTTTTTAGGTCTGTAGCCTGACCTTTATACTAAAGGGGCCAGCTTTCACTATATGAAAACCGACCTCTTTGGAATTTTATGGTGTTTACAGTGATCGAGCTCTTAAGTAAGCCTGTTCTGAGACCTCTGTCCACTTGGTTACTTGCTCTTTAAAGGCTTTTTGAGAGGCCCAAACCTTCGTTGCTAAGGCATCCTTAGCGGCTTCCTCTT
>JAADDM010000082.1 GCA_013153955.1 Gammaproteobacteria bacterium
ATGGGCATCAGCGTTTTAGCTTTGGCGTTGGGAATCGGCAGGGTGTAAACACGCCCACCGCGCTTAAGCAAACCGAACACCGGCACCTTCCTTGCAGCCCCTCTACCTCGTTTACCCTTGCGTCTGCCGCTGAAGTAGCTTCCCTCTACCTCTTTCACCTACTTCCGCCCCTCCACTTCCCAATGCAAGAGGGGCGCCCTTTCCGTCTCCTCGGCAATGATCGTGCGTAGGGCAAAGTAGAAGCGGTTCACTGTGTTGCGGTTCACGCCCACAAGGTCAGCAGCTGCTCGTGCGGTGGTGCCCGCTACGAAGTGTTCGAGCAAACGTAAACGCTTGGCCTTGTTGAGGCGGCTCTTTCTCGTGTACACCGCTGGTAGCTTAACCTCCTTTGGGTGGTTAGCTATGCCAGCCCCTTATCTTTTTTGACCTCGCAAAAGCGATAACAATATATTTTCTGTTTCTTCTGCCCTTTTGTCCCATGAATAATTGCTCAATACAGCCTCCCGACCTTTCTTACCCATTTCAACACGCCTTTTTTCGTCAAGATATAGCTCTCTAACTGCTGCAGCCAAGGCCTTTGGATCTCCCGGCGGCACAACTAAGCCGCATCCGCACTCTCTAACCATATCTGCCATACCAGGATAATCTGATACGATCACCGGAACGCCACAAGCCATGGACTCAAAAACCTTAAGGGGGAATAACCCTGTTTTCGAAGCTCGGCCCATTAAATCGTTTTGAGGAGACATACTTGATATACTATTTGCAACTATCCCCGGCATTTTATTATATGGTTGAGGGCCTAAATAATGTATAGCGCTTGAGCGGGCTGCTGCAGCTTCCACCTTGAAACGCTCAATACCATCTCCAACTATAACAAGCTGTACATTCAAAGGCCATTCATGCTCCTCAACTGACCGCACCATTGTCTCTATACCCTGCCAGGGTGCAAGCGCGCCAAAAAAAACGACGTAACTCTTAGGTAACTCCAATTCTGGATCTGGTATTGCATCTGGATGAAACAGCTCTGTGTTCGCCCCATTAGGGACAACGTAGACGTTGCGCGCGCCTTCACGGTTAGCCCATTCAGCCAATTGTTCTGTTACTGCAATCACAGCATCTGCCCACCTTAATTGACTCCGCATTTGCCATATAAAAATAGATTTAAATTTTCGCGTGACGGGCCACGCGATAAACAAGTCTTCGTATGGCCCGTTAATTTCTTGGACAACCGGTATACCCAATACTCTTGCTGCCAGGGCTACCGGCCAACTGGCAAAATGATGTCGAATATATAATATATTTGGTTTATTTCTTATCCACGAAAACAACATGCGAATTTGTACTTTAATAAATTCAATAGATCTTTTAAGCGCCCCCGGCATTTTGGAGGAGCCAGCGTATGAGGGCTCAAATAACGATATATTCCAACCTCTCTTTTTTAAACCTTTGATAATTTCATATACGTGCGCGTGAGAAGCCTGGCCCTCACGTGTGGCTTGAAGAGATAGATAATTTAAATATCTCATTTAGCATCAACCAGTTTCACTATACACTGGGCTGCTTTTTACAGAAAGTGTAATCGGTCAACACATATGAGGCTCCCCACCTAGGGGACCGACTCCTCTTGCACCATAGCCGGGTACTCCAGGTGAGCCAGACCGTTCAGGGCCCTATGGGGCCGTCTGTGGTTGTAGTAGACCAGGTAAGAGCTTCTTTGCCTACTGGCAGTCCCCCTTTCCGGGATTCCCTTAATGTTTGGTGGTGTTTTGGGGGTCTTTACCCAGGCACCATATCAACGGCGCCCCAGAACTTTTAGAACTAAGCAAAACGACCTCAATGTAGATACAACAGCATCCTGCGCAAGCACTTCTACTACTTCTTCGAGGAATGCGAATAGTGCTTCAATGGAGGGAACCATAAAGAGCTCTGCCATCATCTGTTAGGCTGGGCTAGGAGGGAGGGTTTGATTAGGTGGGCCAGCCCATTAGTGTTAGCACTCTTTACAGCCGTCCTCAAAATCTTTACGCCAATTTCGCACAGTTAATCTAAGCATATTGGTCGTGATAGCGTATAATATTACATATGCAAAAGTTAAGAATATACTATAGGCGGTAAAGACAATTAAATACTCTACACGCGCAACCTTTGCTACCCAATATATTATTGCTATGCCTATAAACCTGAATAAATCCCACGCCAGTTGATAGTCTTGCCTGCCAATGTAGTTTAATGTCTGCGATAAAGGCACAACCACAAACCGAGCAAAAAAGGCCGGTGTCAATACCCTGACTATTTCTCCAGCAGTTTGCCAGGAGGGGCCGAACAGCAGGCCAAAAACATAGGGAGAAACCAAGGCCAGCAAGGCAAACGGGACGATCGAAGCCTTGAACAGCTTCTTGGCTATCCCCACATACAGTGTAATTGCTTCGGTGTTTTCGTTGCGTACGTACTCGCCCAGTTTGGCCATGTATACCTGGGCAATTGAATTGCCGACCATACTCATCGGTGCAGCCACGACCCGCTGGGCCAGGGAATAGAGACCAGCCACCCCGGTACCAAAAATAGCCGATGTTAGCAGCATGGGCATTTCAACTGCCAGAGCGTTTATCCCCCCCGACAGCAATGCCAACTTAGGGAACCTAGAGTATTTTTTGGCCACCTGAAACAAACTCGGCAGTTCAATGCTGCGCGCGTTTAGAGAAAAATATGAATACAAAGCCGATCCAAACCGGCCAGCAATCAAGCCCAGCGCCAATCCAGGAGCCCCGGCACCCACAACCCCTAGCCCGGTCTGGGCTGAAGCCGAGATAAATCCCTGCACCACCTTGCTCTTGGCCAAAACGTGGTGGCGCGAGTTTCTAATCACTAGGTAGTTCATTATTTGAAAACTAGTAGTAACGACTATACCAAAAGGGATTAAATAAACAACCTTGCTTTGCCCCGTCGACAAGCCCATTTTTTGCGCGAATGGGCCGGTCCAAAATCCAGACGACAGCAACAATACGACACCGACGACTAGGGCGCCCAACAAGGCCAGTTTGGCGAGCGCCCACGCATCGGCATCTTCTGCCGGCAAGGGAATGGCAATTTCATATCGCATACTTGCCACGATGGCCAGTATGCCCACTGTCGAGGCGAAAACCGCAAATGCGCCAAAATCTTCAGGGGCATAAATGCGGCTGAGGATAGGAGAAATGGCAACGACGATCGCTTGCCCCAATACTGTTCCGGAGGTAACCAAAGCAACATTGCGCACGAAAGAGTTGCTAAAGAGGGTTCTAAACCACGATACTAATTTCTCCATGTACCTTCGCGCATCGCCCTTACCACTCGGTCTTGAACGGTTTTGCCAACAACAGGACCTATTGGCAACGATAGCGCCTCGCTTGAGGCGTTTTCTGCTGCGGGTACGCCCACTCGAACTTCCTCGTAGATTTTCAGTTTGTGTACCGGAATCGGGTAGTAGATCATCGTTCCGATACCGCGCGCCGCCAGATGGTCTTTTAGCTGATCGCGCCGGCCTTCGGTAACCCGAATGGTGTACTGGTGGTAAACGTGAGTGCCGTATGCAGCCTCGAATGGAGGGATCACGCCCTCTACTTCAGCCAGTT
>JAADDM010000198.1 GCA_013153955.1 Gammaproteobacteria bacterium
GGTATTAATACGTAATTGAAACCGAATTGCTACCTTTTAGAAGTGCACCAAACGCAGCAAGACAGAGCTGCTTTGTATAACACCTGACATCAGTGACCGAGTGACGGATACCTCGGCAAAAGGAAACACACGACGAAGAAGGAAACGTAGAGACGTAACATATATCAAGGTAATAAAACAAAACATGCAAAGAAATATTAGTTTCAAACAACATAACTTTCCTTTGGGGAGGCTCTTTCTGACAACTTTATCCAAATTCAATCCGCTTTTTATTTGGCAGGAATTTCTCTGATTTATTTTTTGAAATTTATTCTATTTGTTATGATTTCTGTAGGTGGTAGGGGAAGCCGGATCGGACTGGCATTCTCCAGAGAGGATGCAAGCAGAAGCTAATTTCGGAGGACAAAACAGGGAAATAAAGATGGAAATAATTGAAACGATTTATATAGGTTTGATATTGGACGGTGTAAAGGATTATGTCAATTTATCGGCCAACGCAGACACCAAGGTATACGGCAAGCTAACTGTCATAGAAGCACCGCGTTTCAATGCTAAGACCAGTGAAGCTGTTCAATTCAAGTCTGGCCAACAACTGGACATCAAGGCGAGTTAGCAAATTTAACAATCACTCAGTGACTGTGATATAGCTTTAATCAACGTATGCCCCGTAGCAGAGATTTACAACTGGAGATGTGGTACTTTGCTGTTAGAATACAGATTCTAACAAGATATTGGCGTGATTAGAATACAAAGTCACCGAAATGATGCTAGGTTGTGTCATTTTGTTGTTGCACAGGGCAAAGACGTCAACAGACTTTCCATCGACGACTACCTGGTTGACATTGGTCAAGGTCAATGCCACATCATCGAAGTCACATCTAATAATCTGGTTTGCATGCCGCCACAAAAGGAGCCTCCGAGAGGCAGACGGACTCGTGCTGAGGGACATCTGATTGTGGTTTGTCCTTCGCTCTTTGCTTCTGTTCCGCTGCCTTTCTTCTCCATTCCTACGCCAGTCTATGCGCGTGCGTGCGTGCGTCTGAGTGTGCTTCCGTGCTAGCCTGTGCCTGACGCGGATTGATAAAACTTTACAATTTGATTGTTTCTTCAGGTACACGTTGGCAGGAATTTAAAGGAAGTCGTGGGCGTCTTGGTGTATCCCGTTAATATATGGCTCGTCACAGGTAAATTTGTCATCGCCTTTTAAGGATTCTTTGCTAAAATAACAACAAACAAACGAAGATTTTTCTTCCGTCGACACACGCCGCTTTTCTGTCATCTGACTGAGAGACGTTCTTTCTTCAGGAGGATGCCTTGTTTGCTTTCCAGCACACGTGCTGGTCTGTGTACGAGCATCCGATTGTGTGCAAAGAGCACTAGAAAGCTACGTAGATGTTTATAGTAATTAGAACACTGTGCCACTGTATGTGCACGCCAACTGCGCTCTACGCTTTGGGTATTTTATGACATAAATCGAATTAATTGAATGCTTTGAAAGCATTTATTTGATCTTCGTTCCACCGGAGAAACACGGAAACCATCTCTTCAAACCTGACTCATTCCGTACTTCCACTCAGGCGTAGATTTCTGTGCATACAGTGGCATCGCTATAGGAAGGCTTCGTTATAAGAGAAGTTCCTATTGGCTGACTACAGCCACACTGTTGTAGTTTGGCCGGAACCGTGGCTCGGCTTTGCCATAGGCGTAACTTCATTGTAACCGAGTTTGTTATAGCCAGATTGCAATGCAGCATAAAGACGTCTGGTTTCTGGTGAACAGGTGTGGCAGTCGGTTCTGCTGTAGTGGTCGTATCTATCGCTGTTGTGGCCGTGGCCTGCCTACGACCGAAGTGCACCAAGAATCAAAGCCTTGGACGAGAGACCAGTCGGAGGCAGACCGATCAAGACTCGGCCAATCCGACCATAATACACCTACCGACCGTCAGATCGGACTTCTCCGAGGGCACAACTCGCGCCTCTGACACCGAAACAAAATTCAATTCCGACTACCTTCAGCCAATAGACGAAAGGCATCCAGCGACCGGACGAAGGCAACAGCCTCTCCGTCAGGCCACCACCAACCAGAGTCCGACTAAAAGCCACCGGCAAGTTGGCTTCTTACGGCAAAACGATCCATGTCCACCACTTCTCAGTAGAAGACAAGTCCCATCCATGTATCCAGAGTGATCGGTCCGTCGACAGCACATCGTACTGTAAATACTAACTGAAAGATGTGGAACTGGCATTTAGCATTAAGAAACTTTTAAAGATAATTTGGCTCACCTACTAACGCATGAAAGGCATTCATCTTTTGATAAACGCAAAACGAAGGGAAGATCAATTCCTTTTATTCAGATGGTCAACATAACGAGCGTTGTTTATAAGTAAATGTACCAGGTACGTTTTGTAGAAGGAAATTATTAAACATCAGATGTGACGTCAGATTTCTTCAGCTATAGCCAAATTGAACGGACTGATGGAAGACGTAAGAAGAATTTCGATCTCAACTCCAAAGTATCTTCTATAAATGCAGCTGTGACATCTTCTCCCTGTAGTTCTCTACAAACAGCTGGTCATCAGCTGTAACAGGCTTCCGTCTTCCGACTGAGCTTGCAGGCAGCTTTCTAGAGATATTTTGCTAACTGCTGCAGAGTTGTTAACTAGCCACTGCAAGTGCGGTAGCAACATTCAAAAGCAATGTTGCAATTCATCTGTGCCTTTAGCTGGCCTGTGCTGGCATTATAATCTACTGCAGACACAGTGACGTATGCTTAGTTAGTAAAGAACCAATTGCCTGTGGCTGATGGCTTTACTGTGGCTTTAAATCCAGCTTCCGGCACGTCCCCGTCTCACTATACTTAGTAGTCAGTAGAAGCAAATCGCTGAATACATCGTAGGAAATATTTATTACACTAACCCAGTGATGTAGGTAAACACACTGTTAGGCGACGCAAGTAAACAAAAGATGAAATGTGTAGCGCTGTGTAGTGAAATATTTAACGAGAAACTCAACTCGGCCCACATTCAGACTGGAAACGCGTTCGGTACGTGCTTCTTCGTTCTCATACAGCGATGTATCGCTGTATAAAGATGAGGGAAGGTCGGGTTTTAATTTAATTTTGAGGTAGCTCACCCTCAGGTAAAGTTGAAATATTAACAGCATCCGCTCTGGTTAACGAACTAAGCTAGAATGTCGAGGTCTCTCATACGAGCAGTTATCTGAAGCCGTAGATCTGCTGAGTAGACGCTGATAAATAACCGAAAGGATAGCATTTAACTGTGTGCCATCGACAAGCTGCATCCGGGCACTGGTCGAAGAATAAAGTCAGCGCTTTCCACTTGTCTGGTGTTTGACTGTACAATGGTCACTGATTACATGCATGCTTCGGATAATGTGGTTGACTGGGTTCATGTGTTTATGTTTGTATACAGAAGGAAATAGAAGTCCTCTCTATCACACACACGCACACACACATATTTGTAGAGAGGGAGAGAGAGGAGGTAGTGAGTGAGAGAGAGTATAATCCAGCCATAACGGAATTAAAGACACCCGACAAATGTTGGTTCAAAAGAAACGAACACAACGATGAACGGACGGACGGACGGACGGAC
>JAADDM010000141.1 GCA_013153955.1 Gammaproteobacteria bacterium
CCTCCTCTGCAATTTGACGGCCAAGCGTTTGATTGGCCGCAGGATAAATCCTATCTAACCCGGTCGCCACAACCGCAATGGTTTTCCCCATACCCGCTAAGCCCCCTTGATGCGCTGCGGCATCAATGCCTAGCGCCAAGCCACTGGTAATGGTGAGCCCTTGCGAAGAGAGGTATTGCGCAAAATCCTTAGCGGTATTTACCCCTTGTTTAGAGGCATGACGACTGCCAACAATCGCAATCTGCGGATCAGCAAGTAGGGCAGCACTGCCTCTGGCAGAGAGCATCAAAGGCGCATCATCAATCGAGGTCAGTAATTCCGGATAAAACGGACTTCCCAATGGCAACCAGCTTTGGTTAGCCGCCTCACCCCAATTAAGTGCTTCATCCACCAAAGCCTGTCTATCTTCACCTAACAACTTTTTTAACTGACTATCCGTCAATATATTCGTCTGTCGCCACTGCGATTCCGTCGCTTCTAAGGCGGCCTCAAAACTGCCAAAGTAGGCAAATATCGGTGCAAGCTGTTTCATCGAAACAAAGCCGATGTGCAAAGCAAGATGATGGGGTAACGCTAAGCGTTTAAAGGCTTCCAGACTGTGTAAATCAGACATACGGGACAGAGTTCGCTATAATGTGAGGAATAATTAAATCAAGAGACCTGCATGCGTAAAAAGCTTGAGTCTAAAAACAGATTGCCTCTGTTTGGATTAAGCTTTTTAGATTAAGCTTTTCACGCGCAAGGGTCTCAGTATAACTGAAGCCAAAAACCCCTATGGAAAAACTCGATATTGTTCTCTATCCTGAAGCAGGATTAAAAGAAGTGTGCGCGCCCATCCCAGAGATGAATGATGACATTGATAAGCTCATTGATGACATGCTGTACACCATGTATGACGCGCCAGGCATTGGGCTTGCCGCGCCACAAATTGCCGTACAGCAACGCCTCATCGTTATGGATGTCTCAGAAACCAATGACCAGCCACTGGCGTTGATTAACCCTGAAATTATTCAGAGTGCCGGCACGGTTGATTGGGAGGAGGGTTGTCTCTCGATGCCTGGTATTTATGCCAAGGTCACCCGTCCAAGTGATATTTTAGTGCGCGGCATGAATCGAGATGGCAAGATGATTGAGCTAGAAGCAGACGGCCTATTAGCCATCTGTATTCAGCACGAAATTGACCACTTAAACGGCACGATGTTTATCGACCGAATCTCACGCATGAAGCGTACCCGAGCCATCCAAAAGTTCCGCAAGCTACTTGCTGAACAGTCACACCCATAGAGCCCTTTATGTCAGCATCCGCCCCCCTTAGAATTATTTTTGCAGGCACGCCAGAATTTTCAGTCGCGCCCTTGCAAGCCCTGCTTAACTCTGCGCATGACGTTGTGGCCGTTTACACGCAACCTGATCGACCAGCAGGCCGTGGCCGTAAGCTAACGGCAAGCCCTGTTAAAGCAGCCGCTTTGGCGCATGACCTGCCTGTTTATCAGCCAGAAAACTTCAAAGAGGTTTCTGATCAACAGCAACTTGCCGCCCTCAATGCCGATGTGATGGTCGTGGTGGCCTATGGATTAATTTTACCTAAGGTTATTTTGGAGATGCCAAAACTGGGCTGTTTGAATATACACGCTTCGCTGCTACCAAGATGGCGAGGGGCGGCGCCCATTCAACGCGCGATTGAATCAGGGGATGCGCTCAGTGGCGTTACCATTATGCAGATGGACATTGGCTTAGATACAGGCGATATGCTGACTAAAGTAGAGACCCCTATCAGCCAAGAAGATACCGCACAAGCCCTACACGATCGATTAAGCACCCTTGGCTCAGAAGCTTTGATGCAGACCCTTGAAGCGATTCAAGCAGGCAATTTACAGCCTGAAAAACAGTCTGAATCATTGGTGACTTATGCCCATAAATTGAGTAAAGCGGAGGCGGAGATTCAGTGGCAGGAATCCGCTGAAATGATTGTTCGTAAAATTCAGGCATTTAATCCCTACCCAATCGCCTTTACACATTTCAATGAAAAACCCTTACGCATCGGCCGTGCACGAGCATTAACGCCTGAAGAAGCCCAAACCCTAAGGGATTCAAATACGCTTATGGAGAAACAACCAGGTCTGGTCTTATCCCTAACCAAACAAGGCATGATTATCGGCACAGGATCAGACCCCATTCTGTTACTAGAAGCACAGCCTTCAGGTAAAAAAATGATGTCCGCTTATGACTTTGCCCAGTCAAGACAGCTCGCAGGATACCAATTTTAATGCGCCGTTTATCAACGCTGTTAACCGTCCCCCGTTCTTTAGTGAGTTACCTTAGCCATGAATAAGCCCAACCCAACAACCCCTGCCAATAGTCGCTATATTGCGCTTAAAATTTGCTTAACCGTGATTGAAGGCGGACGCTCTCTTAGCCAAGCACTGCCTGAAGGCTTGGCACAGTTTTCAGATCGACGCGAGCGAGGCTTCACTCAAAACTTGGTACTGGGAACACTCCGTTGGCAGATTCGCTTAGAGGCCATTCGTAGCCAGCTTTTGAAGAAAAAACTCAAAGCCAAAGATGAGGATATTAACCAACTCATTCTGCTGGGTTTATACCAAATTCTCTATATGGAAACCCCTGAACATGCCGCAGTTTCTGAGACGGTCGCACTGGTTGGCAAACTTAAAAAACCTTGGGCGAAGGCACTGCTAAATGGCGTATTAAGAACCTTTTTACGAGAGAAAGAGGCCATTTGTGCTGAGGCCGATTTAAAGCCTGCACACCGCTATGCCCACCCTCAATGGATGGTGCGAACGCTGCGAAAAGCCTATCCAAATGACTGGGAATCCATTCTGGCCGCCAACAATGAAATTGCCCCACTGACGCTCAGAGTGAATACGCATCAACAGAGCCGCAGTGCCTTTATGGAAAAACTGGCCGCAGCAGGCATTGAATCAGAAGAGCACCCGCGCGCACCCCAAGGCGTGGTGCTTTTACAGGGGGCAGACATCGCAAGCTTACCCACCTATGAAGAGGGCGGTTTTAGTGTACAAGACCCTGCGGCACAGCAGGCTGCAAACATTCTCAAGCCAGCCCCAGATGAACATATTTTAGATGCCTGCGCTGCCCCCGGCGGTAAAACCACGCATCTACTTGAGCTATCAGACAATAAAGCCCGTGTCTTCGCCCTAGAGAAAGAGCCTGAGCGCCTTGAGCGTTTAGCTGAAAACCTCTATCGATTAGACTTGGAAGCAGACTATAGTGTCGGCGATGCCTCTCAACCAGAAGGCTGGTGGACAGGCGAACAGTTTGACAAAATCTTACTGGATGCCCCCTGTTCGGCAACCGGCATCATCCGTCGTCATCCGGATATCAAGTGGCACCGTACCGAGGAAGACATTGAAGAGGTCGTTGCCATTCAAGGGGCGATCTTAAAAGCTCTGTGGCCGCTGTTAAAACCGGGCGGACAGCTCCTGTACGCAACCTGCTCTATTTTGCCACAAGAGAATACGCGACAGGTTCAAGCCTTTTTAGCATCTGAAACCAGTGCCAAGGAAGTCCCTTTTGAAGCTGACTGGGGGCTTAAATTAGACAGCCC
>JAADDM010000202.1 GCA_013153955.1 Gammaproteobacteria bacterium
CTTGTTCAAAGAAGCTAAAATCAAGTAAATCTTATCCAGATTTAATTGAACGAAAAAACCCAGTTCACAAGACTGGGTTTTTTTATGCCTGCCATAAATTAAATAACCAAGCCTATACCGATTAGAAGAGTGGAATAGGTGATTGCCTCTTCTCCTCAACAGGTATCTAGCCGCCCCGCTTAGTAAAAGCTAGAAATACTCAATTTCTAAACGATTACGACCGTTCTCTTTGGCTTTAAATAGCTGTTTATCGGCCATTTTATAGACATTATCTGAACTTAAACGATGCTGTAAAGGCAACACGACTGCACCAATCGAAACCGTTAAGACCTTCGTCATGGCACTCTCATTTTTAATCGCTAAGCTCTCGACCATTGTTAAAATTGACGTCAATATAAGCCGTGGATCTTTTGCTTGATCAGCTCGAATAAAGTACCCAAATTCTTCGCCGCCCATTCTAAAAATAGTAACCCCCATACCGATTAGGCACTCACTTAAACAGGTCGATACCTTTTCTAACGCCAAGTCCCCCTGCTGATGCCCATAGGTATCATTTAGGTTTTTAAAGAAATCAATATCCAGCATCGCAAACACAAACTGCTGTTGATTCTCTTTTGCTCGCCGAATTTCATCGGCAAAGCACGCATTAAAATAACGTCTATTGTATAACCCTGTTAACGCATCCCTTAAGCTTAATTCTTCAGCACGTTTACGATCTGTAATATCCTCTCGGGTCACTGTAATAGAAGTCACTACACCATTTTTAAGGGTTGGCACGGCGGTCAAATAAACATAGTAAGGCGTACCGTCTTTTCGTTGCCCAGCCCCCTCTCCTTGCCATGTATTACCTTGTTTTATATAGTCTAAATCCGCTTTATATTCTACCTCACACTGCTCAGGGGCACTTAGCATCATCGCATTTTGTCCAATTAACTCCTCTCTATCGTACCCGGATAATTCTGTGAACTTTTTGCTGACCCAAGTGATTATGCCTTCTGAATCCGTTATAGTGGCAAGTTTAAGCTCATTGACTCTCTCAATATAACACTGCATAGAACGTCTATTCTTTTGAATAACAGCCATCCATAGCAGACCGAATAGCACCAGACTGACTAAACCCGCAATGACCCACATCAACTGAGAATAAGACTGATGCACTAACACGAGCTTGATCCACTCATTATAAATTCTATTTTTTTCACTCTCAGGCATCGCATCAAGGGCTTTTTGAAGCAGCGTTAGGAGTACCGTATTTTCTTTAGGTACAGCCATACTCAAGTTCATTTTTTCATCTGCTGTCCCGACCACCATCAGGTGACTAATGCCTTGCTCCTTGCTAGTATATTTTATGGCAGCTAAATTGCCTAAATAATAATTTGCCCGTCCATCAACCACTGCGAGCAACCCCTCCTCTAGGCTATCAACTTGATAACGTTTAACCAGTGGATAGTGCATACGTAAAATATCATCTGTAAACCAGCCCTTACCAACAGCCACCACTCGGTTATCAAGCTGACTTAAATTGGCAATATAGTCATCTTCATCTCGCCCCATTAACACTAAAGGAAAAGTTAAATACGGCTTCGTAAAGGCTAAATAACGCTTTCTGGGATGGGTTTCAACCGCGCCCGAAAGCACATCTAACTCACCTTTATTTATGCGCTGTAGCGTGTCACTCCAAGTCGTATCAAACTGAGTTTCTAGCGAGACCCCTAAGTTTTTAGCAACCCATTTCATATAATCAGAGGTAATACCTTGATACTCCCCCACCTCATTGATAAATTCAAAGGGCTTCCAGTTTGGGTCATTCCCCACTCTCAATACGGGGTTTTTGACCAGATAGGCTCGCTCCTCTTTCGTTAAAGCCAGCCCTGCTGATTCAAAGATAAAGTCCTTCACTGGTAACTTGATCTCTGACGGATTCAGCAAGCCACTCTCTTTAGCCTCCTCAACAATAAACTCTAGTTTGGTAAGTGCAACATGCCCAATCGGTAAATCACCACTTTGAATATAAGCCGGTGTAAGCTCTGCTTCATTTAACAGAGCTTCTCGGTTTTTATGAACAGGGTAGTGCGTTTTTACATAATCGACAACAGCAACAGGGTTGGCCAATGCATAGCGCCAGCCCTTAATAGTAGCCTCTTTAAACGCAGTTACAGCAGCGGGATTAGCACTTGCGAATGCCGAGCCAACAATGACTAAGTCTCCGTAGCTCTGAATACCAAATACCTTAGGATCAACAATATGAAAAGGCACTCCCAAGGCTTTCAAGCGGGGCACTTCATTGGTTTTAAACGCGGTGTACAGATCAACTTTATGCTCAATAAAGTCTTGAAGGTTACCTGAACTATTTACATGAATAGTTGGATAAATACCGCAAGATTTCACTTTTTCTAATAATATTTGAACCTGAAGTTCAAGTGATGACATTACTTTTTGACCTGATAGTACACACAGATCATCCACTGGGCTATGCGAGAGCAAGACTAAAGGGGAGGTTTGAAAAACATTCATCACCAACTTAATGGCTGCGCCTTTTACAAAATCGATAACAGCACGATCAGTGGAGATACCAAACGTTGCTTGTCCCTGCTCAACCACCTTAACCACCTCTGTATCAGGTGTCCAGTCTTTTAAGGTAACAACTAACCCCGCCTGCTCATAGTAACCCTGCTTGATCGCTGCATACAGGCCAGCAAACTGGTATTGATGATTCCATGAAAGCTGTACGCTAACGGGAAGCCGCTGCTGGTTTGTCGGATCACCCTCCGAATAAGGTTCGCTGGGTGTTAATTCAGTACGATTCTCTGCAGCAAAGAGCGAAAAAGAGGTCAAAAAAATAAGCGTGCCAAACAGCACATAAAAGAATCTATTTTTAAAACGAGACATCAACCAACCTTCTTAAAGTGCCACCCCTATTTGGGTGCATAGGCATAAATAGCCCCTGAATAAATAGCCCAAAACCTTAGTATAGGCCAGTTATTAAGGTCTATCTAGGTAAGTCTATCAATGCTTATATAAACCGAACTAATCGTGTATGCTTAACGTGTGTGCTTGTTTACAATAAGAGGTGACCAGACACATCTCCCTCCCCCCTTAGGAGGCCTTAACATTCAGCCCTCCTTTACTCAAAAAGAACAGACCTATGCCTGAATTACCTGAAGTTGAAACCACGCTAAGAGGCATTCTGCCTAAAGTTAACCAACAAATCATATCCGCCTTTATCATTCGCGATGGACGTTTGCGCTGGCCCGTAGAGACTCACCTTACGCAAACCCTTCCCGGTCAATCCATCTTAGCCGTTAAACGTAGGGGCAAGTATATTCTATTAGAGACGGAAAAAGGTACGCTCTTAATTCATTTAGGCATGTCCGGAAACTTACGAGTTCTACCTTGTGAAGCCGAGATTCAGAAACATGACCATGTTGATATTGAATTTTCAAATGGCTATGTTCTGCGCCTAAATGACCCTCGACGCTTTGGCTCGGTGCTTTGGCATGATGCCAATCAGGGCGATGTTAGCCAACACAAACTATTAGCCAAACTCGCCCCTGAACCGTTAACCGAAGACTTTAATG
>JAADDM010000302.1 GCA_013153955.1 Gammaproteobacteria bacterium
GCCTGATATCGTTACTTGGTTTGCATCCCCTACCGAAAAATAACTGTGAAATGCTTCGGTTATCTCGAAATCGGAAAGGCCTTTGTTTGTGGTCGTCAGCGTCAAAGCCAATGTCTGACCGACAAGCACTTTAAGCTCTAACAGAAAGTCATGTGGCCAAAGCGCTTTAGTCTCTTCGTTTGACTGAAAGGAAAACAGAATCTCCGTTTCACCCGAAGCCAGCTCTGCAACGTGCGCAACCTTCCAAGCCGCATTGCGTACAAATCCGTGTGCAGGCAGGCTGCTATCGTCGGGGTGTGCGCCAAACCAAGGCCAACAGATAGGGATGCCGCCTCTAACAGGTTTTTGGCCATTATAAACCGCTTGATCACTCACCCATAATAGATCCTGCTCACTCCGAGTTACCTCGCCCTCTCTGCCTTGTTTGTCAGTGTTTTTAGGGGTAAAACTAAGGACACAGCCCCCGTGGGTAGTAATTGAGGCAGTGGCGTGTTTATTCTCAACCTGTACGTTCAAAATAGCTTCTTGCATAGAAAAACTCACCCCTTTTACGGGATGTAATGCGGAGAGATTGGCGGGCATATTATTCACCTAAATATTCGGTTTAAACAGACTGCTAAAAACGATCGATTAAAGCGTGTGGGCTAAGCACGCCAGTCGGTTAACGTATCCATTAATAGGTCTTGCGGATAGTCACCAGTTACATAAGCCTCTCCAATCGACTTGAGAAGCACCAAGCGAATCACGCCCGCTTTGGCTTTTTTGTCACCCGCCATAAGCTCTAAAAAGGCGTCGTTATCCATCTCAGCGACAGTGGGCGGATAAATCGGTAAATTAACCCGTTCGAATAGCTCCATTGCACGCTCAAAGTCGCCATCATCAATATCCCCTAATAGGCGAGAGAGGTAGACGGCTTGCATGGTGCCTGCGCTGACACCTTCGCCATGCAACCAGTTGCCATAGCCCATTCCTGCTTCAATGGCATGCCCAAAAGTATGGCCTAGGTTAAACAATGCCCGTAGACCTGCTTCTTTTTCATCTTTAGCCACAATAGAGGCTTTATCTTCGCAGGAGCGTTCAATGGCAAATGCCAAAGCAGCAGGCTCGCGTGCGACCAATTTTTCAATATTGGCTTCAAGCCATTCAAAGAAAGGTTCGTCTTGAATTAAGCCATACTTAATGACTTCAGCCAGACCTGATGAGAGCTGACGGTCTTCTAATGTATTTAAGGTTTCAGTATCAATGATGACGCACTCAGGCTGATGAAACGCACCAATCATATTTTTGCCTAGCGGATGATTAACCCCTGTTTTACCGCCAACGGAAGAGTCAACTTGAGACAGCAGCGTAGTGGGCATTTGAATAAAATTCACCCCTCGTTGAAAAGAGGCGGCTGCAAAACCGGTCATATCACCAATGACTCCGCCCCCTAATGCAACCAGTGTACAGCTACGATCAAACCGCTCGCCAATTAACTTATCAAACACGAGGTTAAGCGTCTCTAGTGTTTTATAAGCCTCTCCATCAGGCAAAATAACCGAGTGCACATCAAACCCAGCAAAGGCCTTTTCACAAGCAGCTAAATACAGCGGAGCAACGGTCGTGTTGGTAACAATCAAAACCTGCTTACCTTTTACATAAGGCTTTACCAGCTCTGCATTGCCCATTAAGCCCTGTCCAATAAAAATAGGGTAGCCTCTGTCGCCTAACTCAACTCGTAATGTTTTCACTGCTCTGTCTCTTTTTTATACTATATAAGGGGGATAAATTTAGGGAATGACTTGAAAGACAACGGTTCTATCGCCGCAGCCTTTCAGGCTTAGACAATCTTAGCGTCTTCTAAGCTGTCCACAATGTGCTTAACCACTCTATGAACGGGTACTTGCTGAGTTTCTATGACCAAATCAGCCATCTCTAAGTACCAAGGTTCACGCCGCTCCATCAACTCTGCCAAGACCTTCTCGGGGTTTGCATTCTGTAATAACGGGCGGTTACGATCATGTTTAGTACGCTGAATAAGCGCCTCAACAGGAGATTTCAGATAGACCACAAAACCACGAGAACGTAAGTGTTGACGGTTTTTTTCACGCTCAACTACGCCCCCTCCTGTGGCTAACACAACCTCTTTACGTTCAGAGAGTTCGTCAATAATCATCTCTTCACGATCCCGAAAACCAGACTCACCTTCAATATCAAAAATCATCGGAATAGTCGCGCCCGTGTGATCCTCAATCTCATGATCGCTGTCCACAAAATCGTAATGCAGCTTCTCAGCTAACAAACGTCCAACGGTTGACTTGCCTGCCCCCATAGGGCCGACTAAAAATATACTTTCTTTATGCATACAGGCATTGTAATGGATTTAAGGGCATTAAGACACCCAAACACAGCCCATTTAAATCGTGATTACCCGATTAAATACAAGACTTTTACCCCCTTGCCCTGATCGAGTAAAAACAGTCTAAACAGACCCTCAATCCTCTCTTCCCCCTCCTATTAACCCCTCTTTATCAACTAAAATCATCCATCCTATCTTTTATGCCGTTTTTTCTCTGTTAAAATACAGGATTCACAAGTAATTTTATTTTGGAGTGACGTATGCGTGGTTCTCTTTACATTATTTCAGCCCCTTCAGGGGCTGGCAAAACTTCATTGGTCAGTAAACTGATTGAGTTAGATGATCATATCGTGGTCTCTGTATCGAGTACCACGCGCGCGATGCGTCCTGGCGAAACCGATGGCGTAAACTACCACTTTCTAAGCATTGACGACTTCCAAACTAAAATAGCGGAGGGTGACTTTTTAGAGCACGCTCAAGTGTTTGATAACTTTTACGGCACGTCTAAAAGCAGTGTGGAAGCTCAGCTTGCGGCAGGCAAAGATGTCATATTAGAGATTGACTGGCAAGGTGCGGAACAGGTTCGAAAGCTCATGCCAGAAGCGACCTCTATCTTTATCTTACCGCCCTCTCTGCAAGAGTTAAGTAACCGCCTAAACGGCCGTGGCACAGACAGCGAAGAGATTATCGCACGTCGTATGGCCGATGCCGTCAGTGAAATATCGCACTACAATGAGTTTGACTACATCGTCATCAACAACCATTTTGATATTGCACTAAAAGAGTTACACAGTATTTTTTGTGCCGGCCGTCTAACCCGTGACGCACAACTACAAACCCATAAAACGTTAATAAAGTCGATGATCGAGTAACTCAGCAGAGCCGCTCCCACACTTACCCATAACCATACCCAACCACTCAATAGGAGTTATACATGCCTGGTTTTGAGATTTTTGATGAATCTGAAAAAGAACAAATTAATGAAGTCATGGAGAGAGGCTTTACCTTTCGCTACAACTTTGACGGCATGCGTAACGACGTGTGGAAAGCACGCGAACTAGAAGGCATGATTTGCGAGACGACGGGAGCAAAACATGCGCACCTAGTCTCAAGTGGTACTACTGCGCTAACCACAGCCATGATGGCGGCGGGCATTGGGGCAGGCGATGAAGTCATCGTCCCACCGTTTACCTTTGTGGCCAGTGTTGAAGCGATTGTCTTTGCTGGCGCGAT
>JAADDM010000013.1 GCA_013153955.1 Gammaproteobacteria bacterium
TTTTTTATGTCCACCACTGTTTTACCTAAGCATTTATAGCAATCTACCCCAAAGAGTGTCAAGCAAAACAGTAGATATTTATCGATTAATGGTGATTTAAGACGTTTTCACCCTCTTTTTGCCCTTTAGATTCCGTAAACGCCCCTTTTTCAGCAGGACTTTTAAGTGCTTCAGGCGCCTCTGTTAAAGCCAGCTTAAGCACTTCATCCACCCATTGAACTGGGCGTATATCTAACTGATTCTTGACTTCATCAGGCACATCGGCCAAGTCCCTAACATTGTCATGAGGAATTAAGACCATCTTAATCCCTCCTCTTAGAGCAGCCAAAAGCTTCTCTTTAAGCCCTCCGATAGGAAGGACTTCACCTCGCAATGTAATCTCCCCCGTCATGGCGACATCAGCCCTTACAGGGATGTTTGTAAAAACAGAAGTAATCGCAGTACAGATTGCGATTCCAGCACTTGGACCATCCTTTTTTATCGCGCCTTCAGGAAAGTGGATATGAAGATCATACTTTTCATGAAAGTCAGGCTGAAGTCCCAGTGCGGCTGAACGACTTCGAATCACACTCATGGCTGCCTGTACCGACTCTTGCATCACGCTGCCTAGCTGCCCTGTACTTGAGAGCTTGCCCTTCCCTGGCATAGCTGTCGCCTCAATACGTAGCAAATCGCCTCCGACACGCGTCCAAGCTAAGCCTGACACTTGCCCTACACGATTTCGGTCATCAGCGAGTCCGATACGGTAGCGTGCAATTCCTAGATAATCCTCTAAATCTATAGGCCCAACAGTAATTTTATCTGATACTTCATGAGTCACAATTTTTTTGACCGCTTTACGACAAATCTTAGCCATCTCTCTGGCTAATAAACGTACACCAGCCTCACGCGTGTAACTCTGAATGATGGACTGCACGGCCTCTTCTGTAACCACCAGCTCCCCTTTCTTGAGTCCGTGGTCTTTTTCTGCACGGGGTAGAAGGTGCTGAGTCGCAATATTTAGCTTCTCTGGCTCGGTATAGCCGGAAAGGTTAATAACCTCCATACGATCCAGTAACGCCTCAGGGATATCCATTGAGTTGGAGGTTGCCACAAACATCACATCAGACAGGTCATAATCAACTTCTAAATAGTGGTCGTTAAAGGTTGAGTTCTGTTCTGGATCAAGCACTTCAAGCAGTGCCGAAGCTGGATCACCGCGCATATCACTCGACATTTTATCAATCTCATCCAACAGAAACAGTGGGTTCGTTGTTCCTGCCGTTTGCATCTTTTGAATAATTTTGCCTGGCAATGCGCCAATATAAGTTTTTCGATGCCCTCTGATTTCAGCTTCATCACGTACCCCGCCTAATGACATGCGTACGTACTTACGATTTGTTGCTTCTGCAATAGAGCGTGCAAGGGAGGTTTTACCCACTCCTGGAGGCCCAACAAGACAAAGAATAGGCCCTTTCATCTTACGTACACGTTGTTGAACTGCCAGATATTCTATAATGCGCTCTTTAACCTTCTCTAAGCCGTAATGCTTGGCATCAAGGAAAGCTTGACCTTTGTTTAAGTCTTTTGAGACTCGGCTACGTTTTTTCCATGGAATATCGAGTAGCCAGTCCAAATAATTACGCACGACAGTCGCTTCTGATGACTGAGCGGGCATCATTTTGAGTTTTTTAAGCTCTGATATTGCCTTATTTCGAGCCTCTTCTGTTAAGCCAGCCTCTTCAATCTTGGCTGTAATTTGATCAAACTCACTGACAACATCCTCATCGCCATCCGCCAGCTCACTGTGAATCGCTTTAATTTTTTCATTCAGATAGTATTCACGCTGTGTCTTATCCATCTGTTTTTTGACACGCGTGGTGATGCGTTTTTCAGACTCTAGCAACTCAAGCTCAGCTTCCACCATGGCTAGCATGCGCTCTAAACGACGACTGACAGAGGTGATTTCAAGGAGAGACTGCTTGTCTGTTACATTTAAACTGACATTAGCTGAAATCAGATCGACCATTCTATCGGGCGACTCTTCCTTCTGAATTGATGTTTTTACTTCGGTTGGGATTTTCTTCTTGAGGTCAGCAAACAGGGCGAAACGTGCTCGTAGCGTGTGCATTAAGGCTTTAGTATCTTCTTCAGCCTCCTCACCTGCCAAAATCTCTTGAATATCACCCAATAGAACGGATTGATCATTGTGCAAACTGGTCAGCTCAAATCGCTGAACCCCTTCTACCAACACTTTAACCGTACCATCAGGTAACTTTAAAAGCTGTAAAATATTGGCCATGGTGCCAACGGTATGTAGATCCTCAAGGGTTGGAATATCCAGATCGGCACTTTTCTGTGCCACTAAAAAAATCTGCTTATCCCCTTCCATCGCTTCATTTAAAGCTTGGATAGACTTCTCTCGTCCAACAAATAACGGCATAACATTACCGGGAAAAACGACAACGTCTCTTAATGGAAGCACTAATACGTTCATTTTCATGCTCAGTTGATCAATATCCATATATATCCTTTTAACGGTAAATGACCCCTTTAAAAAAACCCAGACTGGCTGGGTTTTAAAAAAATGTTTCAAAGCAAGCTTAATACGCTAGCTGACATTATTCACTCACTGCTTTTTTTGGTGTTTCTTTATGAAAGACCATTTGTGGCGTCTTCTTACCTTGCACAACCGCTTTGTTAATGATGACTTTCTCAACATTTTTTAAGCTTGGCAGGTCATACATTGTATCAAGCAATAATTGCTCCAAAATTGAGCGTAATCCACGTGCCCCCGTTTTACGCTCAATGGCCAATTTGGCTATCTCATCAAGCGCATCCTTACGAAACTGTAGCTCTGCGCCTTCGAGCTCAAACATCTTTTGAAACTGCTTCACCAATGCGTTTTTAGGTTCCGTTAAAATTTTAACTAGCGCGGATTCATCTAACTCTTCAAGCGTTGCAATCATGGGTAGACGCCCAACAAATTCAGGAATTAATCCAAACTTAATCAGATCTTCAGGCTCAATTTTCTTGAACTTTTCAGAGAGACTTAATTTGTCCTTTTCACCCTTAACTTCTGCTGAGAAGCCTATTCCAACATTGGTTTCAACGCGCTGATCAATAATTTTATCCAGCCCTTCAAACGCTCCACCAACAATAAACAGAATCTTTGAGGTATCCACTTGGATCATGTCTTGATTTGGATGTTTACGTCCGCCCTGAGGCGGAACAGAGGCCACGGTGCCTTCAATTAACTTCAATAAAGCTTGCTGAACCCCTTCTCCAGAAACATCTCGTGTAATCGAAGGGTTCTCAGATTTACGGGTGATTTTATCAATTTCATCAATATAGATAATACCGCGCTCAGCTTTTTCAGGATCATTATCACAACGCTGTAGCAGCTTTAAAACAATGCTTTCAACATCTTCACCGACATACCCTGCTTCGGTTAAAGTCGTCGCATCGGCAATAGCAAAGGGTACATCAAGTAAACGTGCTAACGTCTGGGCCAATAGTGTTTTACCAGAACCTGTTGAGCCAATTAACAGAATATTACTTTTTGTTAACTCAACACCTTC
>JAADDM010000292.1 GCA_013153955.1 Gammaproteobacteria bacterium
GGCTTCAGGTCCTAACGTAAATGGTGCGCTGGGTCCAACGGTTTCTAGGCGGTCAACCATCGCTTGATAGCTCTTTTGATGGGCGCTGCCCGCCATTGGAATCCAACGCTTAAACTGTTCAAAGGCATTCTTTCTAAAATCAGAGAGAATAGGCCCCGGCTCGACTAAACTGACCTGAATATTATCTTGTTTTACTTCTAGCCTAAGTGTATCTGCAAAGCCTTCTATCGCAAATTTACTGGCGTTATAAGCACCACGATACTGCATGGCTGCAAAGCCAAGAATAGAGCTGTTATAGACAATTTTACCGCCGCCCTGTTTTCTCATAACGGGTACGATTAAGTTGGTTAACTCCTGCGTCCCAAATACGTTGGTTTGAAACTGATACACCATCGCTTCTCGCGTTAAATCTTCTACGGCCCCCGGCAAGCCAAAAGCAGCGTTATTAAAGAGCAGGTCAATCTGGTTATTCGCTTCTGCTATCATTTGAGTGGCGGCTTGTTGAACGGACTCGCTTGAGGCTAAATCTAATTGAAAGCAGGTTAGTCCTTCCTCTCTCAAGCGGTCAACATCGCTTGCGTCTCGGCAGGTTGAAATAACATGATAGCCCAGCGCTTTTAATGCGTGCGCACAGTGATAACCAATGCCTGTTGAACACCCTGTTATGAGGACGGTTTGAGTCTGGCTAGGGGGGCTTGTTTGCATGAGGGGGTACCTTAAAGCGTTGTGCTGTTACGATTAATTGAGGCGAGAGCGCCGAGGAGGATTCGGTTGGATTAAGAGCGGAGTTACTTAGGGTTAAATTATCTAGATTAATAAAAAGGGGTATCTGATGAGCGTGATAAACCGATTAAATCTAGAGCGGCTTTTAACCAGACCTGTTTAAAATCATTAACCCCGTTTAGGTTTAAAATGGGGTTAACGTTATGAACCGGTTAAGCTTCACTCTCTTGCTTGGCTTGTGCTTCAGCTAAATCGGCGTGTACTTTTTCCATATCAAGCTCAAGTAGTTGCTTAATACCGTCTTCAAGAGCATTTCCAGGAATCGCACCCGGGTTAGAGAAAACCACAATGCCTTGACGCATGAAAGTAATCGTTGGAATAGAGCGTACCTGAAAC
This sequence comes from Gammaproteobacteria bacterium, assembly GCA_013153955.1. Taxonomy (GTDB): domain Bacteria; phylum Pseudomonadota; class Gammaproteobacteria; order Thiomicrospirales; family Thiomicrospiraceae; genus Thiomicrorhabdus. The sequence continues at coordinate 1,120 of JAADDM010000292.1, forward strand.
ATACCAGCTAACTCTTCCTGCTCTTCTACATTCACTTTACAAAAAGCGATATCAGGATATTTCTCTGAAATCTCTTCAAATATAGGGCCAAATTGCTTACAAGGGCCGCACCACTCTGCCCAGAAATCTAAAATAACGATTTCATTGTTTTTGATCGTCTCTTCAAATTGTTCAGAGGTTAAATTAATAATAGCCATAGTTAGTTCCTTTGTTGGCGCCAGTTATAGCTGTTTGCAAACGTTTAATTGGGCTGGCAAACAAGCCGGTCTGACGGTTAATTTGTCGTAAGATTGAATTAAATAGAAGGGTTGCCGCCTTCCGTTAAGAGCGCAGGATTGAGGTACTGCTTTAGCGTGACTTCATCTAAATCAGTCATCTCCAGTGCCACGTCTAAAACAGGCTTGCCTGTTCGATAAGCTTCCTTGGCAATGGCAGCACCTTTCTCATAACCAACGACACGGTTCAGTGCGGTAACCAGAATAGGGTTAACATCCAAGGCTTTCTTTAAGTTCGCTTCATTGACGGTAAAGCCTTTGATGGCTAAATCAGCCATTTGCACGGAAGCAGTAGAGGCTATTTCAATGCTCTGTAGTAGGTTTAAGGCAATCATCGGTAACATCACATTTAACTGGAAGGTACCAGATTGAGCGCCGACAGTAATGGCGGTATGGTTGCCCATTATTTGCGCAGCGACCATGGCAACCGCCTCGGGAATCACTGGATTAACTTTACCGGGCATAATTGAACTTCCTGGTTGAAGTGCAGGCAGTTGAATTTCGCCTAGGCCTGCTAAAGGTCCTGAGTTCATCCAGCGTAAATCATTCGCGATTTTCATCAGGCTGGCAGCGAGTACATTTAACTGGCCGCTTAGCTCTAAGGCGGTATCTTGAGAGCTTAAGCCCACAAATAAATTATCCATCGGTTCAAAATCAATGGCTGTGATGGTGGCGAGGTTAGCCGCGACCAATCGACCAAATTCAGGGTCTGCATTAATACCTGTGCCGACAGCTGTTCCACCTTGTGGTAGTTTTTGAATGCGCTTTTGTGTCTCTTTAAGACGCTGGATGTTGTCCGTTATCTGTACACGCCAACATGAAAGCTCTTGACTCATTTTAACGGGCATCGCATCCATTAGATGGGTACGACCTGTTTTGATAATGTGCGCCAACTCTTGTTCTCTGTCTTCAATGGTTTCCGCTAAGTGAAGCAGTGCTGGCAGCAGAGTCTCTTCTAAAGCGATGGCTGCAGCCACATGAATGGTGGTGGGGATAACGTCATTAGAGCTTTGGCTCATGTTGATATCATCATTGGGATGGACTTCCACCCCTGTGAGTTGCTTGGCTAAGGTCGCAAGCACTTCATTGGCATTCATGTTGGTGCTGGTGCCAGATCCTGTTTGAAACACATCAATAGGAAACTGGTCCGAAAAATCGCCTTGAATGACCTCTTTGGCGGCTGTTTGAATGGCATCCGCTTTGGTTTCAGACAGTAATCCCAGCTCTTGGTTACTATCAGAGCAAGCAAACTTTACGTAGCAAAGTGCCTCTATAAAAGATTTAGGCATGGGGATGCCGCTGATTGGAAAGTTGTTAATTGCACGTTGGGTCTGTGCGCCATAGAGTGCATCTACAGGGACTTCTAAACTGCCCATGCTGTCTTTTTCAATACGCGTTTTCTGTGTGGTAGCCATTTCTGAGAGAGTGCCTTTAAAGAGTCAGTTAAGCTGAGATCTTCGCAGCGGAGAATCCACGGATTAGAATGGCTAAAACTCCCCGACATTCGTTGGAAAACTGAGTAATAGTTCACTATTACCTGAGTTTTGCGCCTCGATTAGGGGGATTTTATCTTATTCTTATCTCGCGCCTCACCCGTGCAAAGGTCTCAAGGTGAACGAGCAGAGGCTAAGTGGTATTATATTAACCAACGTTTAGCGGGATTGTCTGCTGCAAGGTAATTGGCGGATATTTTACGCCTGTTTTCTTAAAAAAGACAGTCAGGAATAGATTACATAATGGGATAAGGGCTTGCATGGGGTTTGATAGAAATAGATTTGCGTTAGAAATTATGGATAAGGCCTTATGGTGGCGTTGGTCAGTAGACAATACGCATGAGAAATTGGTTTTATCGGATGCTTTTTTAGCCTTCTTTGTCCGCTCTATTGACTGTATAGAGGATTTGACAGGAGCCTACAGTAGCCCTATTTTAAAAATAAAAATAGAAGAAATTTTAGCCTCTCCTTATTCCGATGTGCGTTTTTCAGCCTCTTATGAAACCGTTTCGGGTAAAAAGTCTTTTCAGCATCGGTTAAATAGCTATGAGGAGAACGGAGTTCGCTATGTGTGGGCAAATTGTATTGATATTACCGAAAGGACGAATTTAGAACGTGAATTTGTGGACACGCAGCGAGATTCTTCTCTGGGTCAGCTGTATGAAAAGCAG
>JAADDM010000081.1 GCA_013153955.1 Gammaproteobacteria bacterium
GGTGAGCAAGGCAAAGAGCGCGAAAGACCTCCTGGAGCGGATGAAGACGGTGGCGGCCCGCCGGGGCACGGCACCGAGGGAGGCGGACGCTGCTCCACCACCTGCGGAGCCCGCTGAGCCTGCGGTCAAGAAGAAGGTTCGCATCACCGTGGACCTGGACCCCGAGATGCACCGGTTTCTAAAGGTCTACGCGGCCGAGCGGGGGATGAAGGTGAGCGAAGTAATGCGGAAGCTCATCTCAAGCCTTAAAACCCAAGAACGAGAATAAAAGCACTAAAGGAGTTATTTATGGCTCACAAGAAAGTAGACCAGGACGTCTTAAAGGCACTAGAAACCCTTCGCTCATTGGAAGCGCCCCCGTTTATCCTGGAGACAGCGCTATCTGAGTCACTAATACCAATTGCGTCGGCATCGTTAATTAGGCCGCGCGCAAAGGCTTTGATGCAGCTGTTTGACATATTCTCAAATTTCGCCGAAGTGCGGAATGAAGACCTCGGATTGGTCATGGCTGCGCTTTTTGATTTGTTGGTGGGCCTCGACTACATTGAAAATTATTTTCAAAATCGAATAACAAAGCACAATAATACAGTTGACGCATTTGTTTGCGGAAAAAAACTATTTATAACTTTTGTAAATGTCTGCCCTCAGTGTCTTATCGAAAATAAAGGGCTTGTAGAAGCCAAGGGTGGACATAAGCCACAATCCGCTCACATTGGAGAGGCCTCTTCTCAAATTTTAATGTTTTTGCTTTCACTACTAATCAGCAAACGTAGCAATGAGCCTGCTGTGAATGCTCTCGTAGCGCGAAAGACAAGCGCAACAATAGATGCGGTTCTGCTCTTCCCACAAAAACATCGCATCCTGTTAGGGGAAATTAAAGCATCACCGCTAGTTACGTATCCGGCCATGCTCAGCGTCCCCCCAACAGTCGAGGCAACAATTCTAGAAAGGCACCATGAAAAAGCCAATGTAAGAGTAGAAAATATTAAAGAAGTAGCACTAGTGATGCAAGATGGGACTGCATTGTCTCTAGGTCACCCACCTAAGGGCAGCAATCAATCATATTTGGGCTGGACATACGAGCACCTGGCAAGCAATTTAAAAAGCGAACACATAAACGTATATATCAAGAATTGGAAAGAATTGTACTACATGTATAAAAGCGGACGCACCTCCAGAGAACAGCCGCTTAAATTCTTTTTCACGCACGGTTCCGGGAAACCCGCAAGCGACTCGAAAAACGCACCGGGATTCGACCGCACAGACGACATTAAAAAGGCAACCTATCAACTCATTAAGATTTCTGCCGAACATCTTTTAGAGGGGGGTACTAAACAAATCTCGGTGGGCGTCTTTTCAAACTTGGGTCCTACAAAGCACTTTGATGCTTATTTAAAGGACATTTTGAATGTTGCCCTCTTTAAACCCAGCCAATATGGGCTCTCGATTACGGACTACAAAACGCCGCGCGTATTTTGGAGGTACTTGTATGACGCGATACTAACGTTTAACTATCAGTTTTTCAACGACAAAGTCATTGAGGAGATATTAGGCACCTTTTTAAAGCCCTCCCCACGAGCGAAGGATGATCAATAAAAAAGCTTTAGTCCAGCTAAAACCGAACATCGCAGACTTGAGCGATGTCCGACTCTTCCTTTTAGAATTAAAAGCCTTAGGCGTGCAACCCATTGAAGATATCAAGCCTGGTGAGGCGCTAAGCGTTATCGCCGCACAAACATCCCTTGATAAAACTCAATTGAGCCTAATTGAACAAGAGGCCCGACATTGGCCATCTCGCTCAGGAATTATTTGGGGATACAAAGTGATAGGAAGCAAGGAAGCAATCGAGCAACTAGCACAACGCTCCGCATTTGTATTGAGAATCTTTAGCTATAGTGAGTTTGCAGATTCTGCCAACAAAGCCAAGCCGGCCGCGTACGCGATTCTTGAAGGTGCATCCAAAATCGCAAAAAAAAGGAGCGGTGCGCGTGCTTTACGCATAACGTGCGATGAATTTTATGCTTTCTTAACGCTGCAAAATGCCAATTTACTACACTTCAACGAATATATGAACATTATTTCCACTCGTCCTGTGGGACCGCTCACCCATGATATCCACTACTACAAGGCTAAGTTTTTTCCTCGCTTTTCACGTGCCCTTCTGAACGCGTTAGCCTCTAAGCGCCCGGGTGCGACCAAAGTCAAAGTCTTAGATCCTTTTGTTGGTAGTGGAACAACGTTGCTAGAAGCCTTTTTGTTGGATCTTGAGTCGCAAGGTATCGATATCGACCCACTTTCAGTATTGATTTCTCAAGCTAAAATTGAATTTTTGAATTTGACTCCCAATGACTTGGAGCAACTAATTGACGCCGCAAATTGGGCATCATCGCCACTGAATCAAAACAGATCACAATTAAACGCCGCACATTCTGACATAGAGCTCCCAAAGTGGTTGATAAAAAACAGAAAAATGACGCCCAGCGCAATTTCTGCTCTTATTGAGGATATAGTGTTCCTACGAGCATTTATCAACTCCAGCCCCAGTGAGCTCAGAAATTTTGCCAAAGTTTTTGCATCAGATGCGATAACCAGAAAAGTCAAGATGCGCATTCTGGGCACTGGATCCGGACGCTTCTCATTGGAATTCGCAAAAAGACCCATAGAAGAAATTTTGCTTAAGTCGCTGACGTTTTACAAAGAAATTTCCAAATCAGTAATTTGGCTAAAAGGTGTTGGGCTAATACCTAAAAAAGGACCCACAGCCAACGCATCACTGGGTGATGCGAGAAACCTATCTCTAGAAGAAGACGTCGATGCTATTTTGACATCGCCACCCTACTTACCAGCGTCAAGCGGCAGGGAAAGTTACGCAAAGCACCGCGCTCTATCTTTGCTTGCGATCAACGGACAAAGCGTGAATGACATTGACGCACTCATTAACCAAAGCATTGGTGGCACCACAACTCCCCCTGACGAGAGTGGTTACTTTGAACACTTGTTCAAAAGCTTAAGCGATGCGGAAAAACAAATCGTGCTCTGGCTTCAAAAGGACCCGCTGCGACAGCCTAAAGCTTATGCATTCGCACAATATTTTTACGATATCAAAAAATCTCTAGGCGCCGCCTTCCGCGCATTAACAACAGGAGGAAAAGCCGCCTTTGTTATTGGAAAGCAAAGCACATTTTACGAATTTTCTACAAAGAGGCCCCTATTGCGTGTCCCACTAGCGGAGATTTTTGCTGAGTCCGCAGAACAAATTGGCTTCACAGTTGTCGATATGATTGACATCCGCCTTGCTAAACGTACACTTAATGCACGCCCACGATCACAAGACGACTACTTTGAAACCGCCATCATTTTGCAAAAGTAAGTTTTATAAAACATCCGGAAGAGACATGGCCGCCTCCTCCAGCCGCTTCCGGCTGATGTGAACGTAGACCTGGGTGGTAGCGATGGAGCTGTGGCCGAGGAGCTCCCGCACCTCGGCCAGGGAGCGGCCGGCCTCGACCAGGGCGGAGGCGTAGGAGTGGCGGAGCTTGTGGGGG
>JAADDM010000147.1 GCA_013153955.1 Gammaproteobacteria bacterium
TCAACTGAAATTAACCAGTGACCGCTTTACCTGCTAATGCCACTTCGTCAGCAAAGCTCAGCGTCTCAACTTCAATTCCTGCACCCACTTCTAAACGAATGAATGAAGAAACCGTTGCGTCGCTCTCTTTTAGAAGCTTCTCAACCGTAATATCAGGATTCTTAACAAACGCCTGACCAACTAAAGTGATATCCGCAAGATACTTACGCATACGACCTTCAATCATCTTCTCGATGATTGCTTCTGGCTTACCAGACTCTTTAGCTTGCTCAATTTGGAAGGCACGCTCTTTAGCAACCATATCCGCATCAACATCTGCTTCAGAAATTGCAACCGGATTAACCGCTGCAACATGCATGGCAACATCACGTGCAAGCGTTTCATCACCCGCCGTTAATGCAACAGCAACACCGATTTTCTCGCCGTGTTGGTAGCTACCAATGACACCAGTAGATTCAATCTTCTGTGCAAAACGTAGTGCCATGTTCTCACCGATACGAGCAATCATTTCACGACGGACAATATCAACTGTTTCACCAGAAGCCATTGTTAACGCCATAATTGCATCGTTATCTGTTGTATCAGCAGCCAGTGCTAATGCAGCAATTTCATTTGCGAATGCTTTGAACTCGTCGCCTTTAGCAACAAAATCAGTTTCACAGTTTACTTCAGCGATGATTCCTGACTTCTTATCGTCAGAAACAGCGATTGCAATAATCCCTTCTGCAGCAACGCGGCTTGCTTTTTTATCAGCGCCCGCCATACCCTTCTTGCGAAGAAATTCAATGGCTGCTTCCATGTCACCGTCAGTTTCTGTCAGTGCTTTTTTGCAGTCCATCATCCCTGCACCCGTTGTTTGGCGCAGTTCTTTAACCATAGATGCTGTAATAGCCATGATCTTTATCCTTTTAATAACGATTAATCTGGCCCAGTTTTAAAACAACCAGGCCTGGTTGATTACTTAGCCGCTTTTTCAACAGCTTCTACGAAATCATCACCATCAACTGCAGTTGTGATAGTCGCTTTACCTTCAAGTACTGCGTCAGCAGCAGACTCAAGGTATAAAGAGATTGCACGGATTGCATCATCGTTACCAGGGATAACATAATCGATTCCACGAGGATCGTTGTTAGTATCAACTACACCGATTACTGGAATACCAAGGTTCTTAGCTTCTTGAATAGCGATTTTCTCATTACCCGTGTCGATAATGAAGATTGCATCAGGCATTGCACGCATATCTTTGATACCACCAAGAGATAGCTCAAGCTTAGCCATTTCACGTGTACGCATTAACGCTTCTTTCTTAGTAATCTTATCGAAAGTTCCGTCTTTAGACATTGTTTCAAGTTCTTTTAAACGCTTAATAGATAACTTAATTGTTTTAAAGTTTGTCAACATACCACCTAACCAACGGTAATCAACGTAAGGCATGCCACAACGCTTAGCTTCTTGAGCAACGATTGGACCTGCGGCTTTCTTAGTACCAACAAAAAGAACGTTTCCTTTGTTAGCTGCGATTCCACCAATCATGTTTAACGCGTCGTTAAACATTGGTAAAGTCTTCTCTAAGTTTACGATATGGATCTTGCTACGAGCTCCAAAGATGTACTCAGCCATCTTAGGGTTCCAGTAACGTGTTTGGTGACCGAAATGTACACCGGCTTCTAGCATTTGACGCATGGTAACTTTTGCCATGATAATTCTCCAATTTTGGGGTTAAGCCTCCGTTCACCCCATAAAACGAACCAAAAACTCAGTTTATAACCACTGATTTTTCGGCACCCCGTCTTATGTGTCGGTAAACGTGCGGATTTTTTGTTAAAATTCCTCTCAACAGAAAGGCGCGGCATTTATACCACAGCCAACCCAAATTAACAATTTTAATTAAGTAAAATGCTTAATTTTTAGCCAAAAGAACTTAAAACAATGTCAATTAAGATAAAAACAGCCGAAGAGATTCAAAAAATGCGTGTTGCAGGTAAATTAGCCGCAGACGTACTAGAGATGATTGCCCCACACGTAGAAGTCGGTGTTACGACTGGCAAGCTTAATCAAATTATGCATGATTATATGACCGAAGAACAAGGTACCATCCCTGCTACCCTTAACTACCATGGCTTTCCGGCCTCTAGCTGCATCTCAATTAACCAAGTTGTCTGTCATGGCATTCCCGATGACAAAAAACAGTTAAAAAATGGCGACATAGTGAATATCGATGTGACAGTCATTAAAGATGGCTACCATGGAGATACCAGTCGTATGTTTGAAATTGGCAGTGTTAAACCCTTTGCCAGTCGTTTAAGCAAGGTTGCTCACGAGTGCCTATGGTTAGGCATCAACGCGGTTAAAGAGAATGCCACCCTTCATGATGTGGCATTGGCCATTCAAACGCACGCAGAGCAAAATAACTACACTGTTGTTAAAGAGTATTGTGGACACGGGATAGGGGCTGACTTTCATGAAGAGCCACAGGTATTACATTACGCCTCCCCTGAACTCAAACAGATTGTATTAAAGGCTGGTATGGTCTTTACCATTGAACCCATGATTAATATGGGGAAAGCAGGCGTCAAAGTCCTTGGTGATAACTGGACAGTCGTCACCAAGGATCGTAAGCTTTCTGCCCAGTGGGAACATACCCTAGTGGTAACGGAGACAGGCTGCGAGATTTTCACACTAAGAACCGATGAACAGCCTGTTCTTCCTTAATATAAACCCTTTACGAGCATTCCGATAGCCATGTAATTCACGGTAAAGCCCCCTGCCCAGAGCGATATCTCTTATTACTGTATAAAGTAATGAGTAGACCTAACAGGTTCGTTAAGTGGCCGAGGGTTTACTACTTTAATCCGTTATTAAAATGAACTTTGAATTTTGAGCCTTTACCAAGTCCTCTTTATCGGAAACTCAATCCATACCGAATCCCTTTTTTTAAAATTAACTCCTAACCGCTAAGAGTCCACTATGACCGCTGAGATTAAACCCGAGCAAGTAAGCCCTCCCCTCTTTATAGAGGCCATCAATAATGATGATATTCCTCATATCGAAACCTTAAAGTTAGGTCGTGCACTTTTAAAGCAGTTCTTAGATCAGCAGTTTTCGGATTATGAGCAAGGCGCGGCTGTTGCCGAGTTAATTAAAGCAAGGTCTAACTTTATCGATCAACTACTTAAAACTATTTGGGGGGCTTACATTCCAGCGGGTGCTGCCAGCTTAATTGCAGTAGGCGGCTACGGGCGAGGAGAACTTCACCCCTATTCAGACATTGATGTCCTAATCTTAAGTGATGAACCTGATGCGCATAAAGAGGATTTCTCAGCCTTTATCACCCTCTTGTGGGATTTAGGGTTTGATGTAGGCGCTTCTGTTAGAACCGTAGGCGACTGCGTTGATGCAGGGCTAGAAGATGTCACCACGGCAACCAACATTTTAGAGTCTCGATGGATTACCGGAGACTATCACCGATTTGAAAGTTTACAAATGATATGGGGACGTCAAGACTTCTGGTTGAGCAGTGATTTCTTTCAGGCGAA
>JAADDM010000149.1 GCA_013153955.1 Gammaproteobacteria bacterium
CGCTTCGCGGTCGGCCTTGTGGTAAACCCTTTTAGATAATCACGATTCTGTCGTATACCAGACAGAACATTACCGTACACCAGTTGGACCATGAAGGGGACAAACAATTGCGCCGGGTTGGTTCTTGGATCAACACGTCGGTGCGGCCGAAGCTGCATGGGAGAGCTCTGTGGGCTGCACGCCGCGCTGATTCGGAACGGCAGCAGGGGCACGCTCCCCTGCCAAATCTCCGGGGTGGGGGGGGGGGCAAAAACGCTCTAGCTCTGTGTGAGGGCTGTGGCTACCATATCGCCAAGACACGATTAAGGGGCCGATTGGCGTGTCAAGGCGCCGAACCACGGACTCGGACGTGTCTACAATTACTGAACGGGGGCTGGCTACCACCCTATTGGTGGTGATGTCGGCGGCACGCCAGACATCACGTACGACTCGAGCATGATGTCGTTCATCGCGAAAACTGGCAGTGGCGCACTCCACGTCGATTTCATCAAACAGGACGCTCATGATGCAGACACGGCCTGGAGAACATTCGTCCTTGGCAAGTCGGAGGACTTTACCCGCGCGGGGGTGGTGAGACTGAACGAAGAAAGCGGCAGAATCGTTTCTGGCAAATTTGAATGGTCTTTCGGTAACGGTGCCTCCGGGTCAGCTCATGCTAATAGTGGCTACACCATGATGGCAACAGGCCTTCGCATAGATTTAGCCGCATACAGAGATGCCTCTGCTCCGGGCACTGCGAAGGTCAACATCGTGATCAACGGGATAGAACAGACATCTTATGGGGTCAAGCTCTCAGGTCAGTACTCTGGTACTACCACGTTCGCAACCCACCAGAACTGGCCCAAGGAGACAGAGTAAACTTTAGGTCAGCAACGATCTGTCGTCTGTGCCGTCGCCTCCCTCCTAATTGAACTCGACTTGTAGTAGTAGTATAGCCCATCGATATGATGAAGCAATAGATGATTCCGTCAGCTCCAGCGCTTGCGCAGACCTCTGGTCTCGGCACGCCGGCGTCACTATATCCAAACCTGCCGGCTGAGATGAACTCTCAGCCGTCAGCTGAACCCCATTTCTTCCGTCTGCGAGAGGTGACGCGGCTGAAGAAGCGACCATCGCCGCTAACTCTATAAAAAGTACCGCCGTGGGGCCAACGCGATCGATCGGCCAGCACTGGATTAGGTATCGCCGGCACAGTCCCTCTGCCTACAATCGCCGCTGTACCTGTAGTTCTAGGCCTCGAGATTGCCTCCCTGGTGATCGCCTCCCTGGGGGCTCTCGGTAAACTTGTAAGCCGACGCCTAGAGTCGAAGACCCGGAAACACGACCAGATTCGTCTACTGGCCACCAGCCAGCTGGACTCCATCGCCGACCTAGTATCCATGGCGATCCGTGATGGTCGGACCTCGGACGAAGAATTCCGCCAGATCACTGAAGAACTCCGCAACTACGAACAGAAGAAGGAGGAAATCCGGGCCGGGGCCAGAAAGGCACTGGATGAGGAAACAAAACACGCGCTCATTCGAAGGGGTCGGGATGAGCCCTCCGGAAATGCTCGGCGGTGTAAAATAAGGGTGGTCCAGAACCGCTATTACCTATACTACTTAATTTGTCCCTCATAAAGAGTATTAGGGATTTATTATTCGTCAGCAATCATTTATTGTTCGTCAGCAATCTTTGTCATTTGTACGCAGATAGCTTACTTTTGTGTTATATAGCTCAGCCTAGCTGCAGCGCACACAAATACGGTCAAGCGCTGTTATTGTATTAAATTGATCGGTGCCAGTCACAAGAAAGTAAGTGGACATCGTAAACAAGTTGGTGCTGATTTCATGAGTAATTATCACTGAACGGCTGACATGGAAAAATAGTTCAATTCAACGGTATTCAATGTTTAGATATAATCGCTTTACGGTTACTAAGCACCTTCGCCATAGACCAGTTAGGCTTTTATTAAGCAATATTCATCTAAATAATATGAGAGTTATTAGGCTGTTGCATGACAATCTGCAGGTTGGTGTATCTCTATCGGTAAGATGTCATCATGTTGAATTAATACATGTTCTGCATGCAAATGGAAGACGATGTGACAGTTTGGTCATACTGTACAGGGATGTCTGAAAGATTGAGCAATACACCCATTTGGAAAGACATGCAATGCACCGTATGAATAGCATCATACTACCTTCTGTGTTGTTTATCGTGTTCTTTCTTCTAAACGGAATGCATTTAGAATCGCGTGATTCATTGATAAATGGTCCAGCTACTTAGATTACCAAGCTCTCTTTCCTCGTGATATTGTAATAAGTGAAGCATAAAGATTTCACGATACTTTATATTTAAGCGGCTAAATTCGTCATGTCACTGGTGCAACTCACAAGGAAGGCCACATTCTAGATTGGGTTTTTCTTCTTCTTCTTTTTCTAATGTAGAGGTTCGAGCTCAAATATAGTGGGAATTCCATCTGTGTGTGAGTTTTGTCGCCTCCACGACAAAGGCAAATCTTCCAACGACCACCTGGTAAGACAATTTGTGATAAATATGGACAAGGTCTGCTTACATACAGAACAAACCTATGTAAAGAATATATCAGAACTTATCAGGCATTTGGCATCGTCTCGAAATGGAATTGCATTTGAAGGATGATTGGATGAACGTAACGTAACGACGGCTTCTAGTGTGTTACCAAGTCAGATTGGAGAATCCTCAGGAAAATAGAAGACAAGCAGAGATGCCCTGACATCACCCTAACTATGCATTGTAAAATGTATATAGAGTTCAGCTGAACGATGAATAGAAGGCTGTTTCAGTAGAAGAAGAGTTGAGACTTCATTAAAATAAAGGATGCTGAAAAGAGCAAAACAAACTTTTTCATATTACAATGACCTCTGGACGACAAGTTCAGCTGTGATTCCGAACGTTCTATTTCTTTATCTAATGGCAGCAACATTGTATTGATTTTGATATTCAGTCCAGTGGGAACACTCTACGGATATTCTATCCAGCTTCCATTGATGAGATAAGGAAGTTCACAGCCACATCTCTAAACGAGTCAAGTAACTCAGATACACTGCCGACTTGGTTCTTCAAGAAAAAATAAGCGACTACAAATAAATAACCTGCATGATATCTGTCTGCCAGGTCTTTTCTTAAATGTCATTCGAGAACAATTATCTAGTTGAATCTTCACAGCCATAACGCTAAAATGATGGTTCCATAGCTGTACTGCATTTGTTGTATCTCAGCGCCAGAATTCAATGCTTTCAGTTTTTTGTAAAACATCGTCAGATTGCTACTTATATATTAAACCGAAAGAACCATGCACCCAAACCTTAATTATCACTGTTCTTCAGCCGATGATACTCAAGAGTGCCTAACTGTATTAGGGTGAGATATTGTCTTCAATTGAAGCCTATCTTTACAGACAATATAGACAGTTGGATGAACAGCAATATGCAGAAACTGAAGTAGAATACCTGTAACTGATGTGAAGATAATCACATGTGAATCGAATTACCCGAATCAAATATGGAAATAC
>JAADDM010000288.1 GCA_013153955.1 Gammaproteobacteria bacterium
AATGAAATAATAATACGAACAGCAGGTTGCCTATGATTTCATGCATCAAGGCTTAAGTGCTGACGAAGCGCTTAAAGCTGCTGAAGACTATCTTAATACCCCTTAGATTTAATCCTCTCATAAACTCTATTTTCTGATTTCCCTTCTCTTTAAAATGGCATTTAGCCTTTTTTTAAATTTTATTATTATTTTTTTTCTATGACTACGTGTTTTTATTCTACGTAAAACTACGTCACAATAGATAGGCTGAATTTATGGTTCTGGCACTTTGAAACCCCTTGTTTTAAAGGGTTTATCTTGTAAGTTATTGTTTTATAGTTGGATGCTGTTCGTATTATTATTTCATTATATAAGTATGTTTTATGCGTTAGGATAAAGTTATCATCAGTCAATATGATTGACACATAACTTTTGTTGATATAAGATAATTCTAATATTTAATTTATCAGATTTAATTTATAGGAACATAATCATGAAAAACTTACTAAAAGCATCACTAGCATTAACTGTTTTATTCTCATCAATGACTGCATCAGCCGCTAACAGCGATTACTCTTGGGAGTTTGAAACAGCAGCAGCTCCACAGGTTGCACCTATTTCTTGGGAGTTCGATTCTGCAGTACTTGAAACGCCTGCTTACTCTTGGGAGTTTGATACGGCTGAGTTAGAAGTATCTGATTATGCTTGGTCTTTTGAAACAGCAGCGTTAGAAGTCCCTAAGCACACTTGGTCTTTTGAGGGTACAAAGACAAGCGCTGCGCCAATTTCTTGGGAATTTGAAGCAGCACCTACGTTAGAGCAGACGGGACTTTCTTGGTCGTTTGACCAGTAAGCAGCTATATCAGAGTTGTCTGTAAAGACTTGGGTAGTAAAATTTAGCCCGTTTAGTCAAAAGCCAGTTGCGGACCGCAACTGGCTTTTTTGTGTGTAGCCCTAGATATTTTCTAAGAAAAAAGGGGGGAGCTAGGTTATTTACGGTTACGTTTATGTCGTGCACGTCTGAGTTTTTTATTCTCTTCTTTAGCTTTGAGTTTTTCCAGTTTAAGCAGTCTTTGAATATCCACTTGAACCAGCTCCTCTTTCATCATCTCAGGGGTCTCTAGGGTCATATTACCCAGGATACAGTCACGGTATTCGACAATGAGAATACGAGATACCTTATCTAAATCAACCATGCCGCCTGCACGTAAACAACCGCGTTGTCGTCCAATCTCCTCTAGCAGCTCAATATCTGTATTAGGAAGCGTCTCTAAATTAAAGCGTTGCTTAAGTAGCTCGGGGTAAGCCTCTAAAAAGTATTCACACGCATAAGAGGCGATATCTGGTAGTTCAAAAGCGGTCTCTTTAATGCCGCCTGTAATTGCCAAACGGTAGCCACTGTTCTCATTTTCAATATTGGGCCAGAGCATACCCGGGGTATCAATTAAGGTAATGCCCTCTTCGAGTTTGATACGCTGTTGATTTTTGGTGACCGCTGGCTCATTCCCTGTTTTGGCGATGGTGCGGCCAGTAATGTTGTTAATTAGGGTTGATTTACCCACATTTGGAATGCCGATAATCAAGGCATGAATGGTTTTAACCGAATCGACTTTATCAGGGACCAGTTTTTTAATCATGCTGATAATCTGTTCACGTTTATCGCCCACTTGAGCATTAAATGCCAAGGTTTTAACGCTGCTCTCCTGTTCCATATAAGCCTGCCACGCTTCCGTTTTAACGGGGTCGGCCAAGTCTGTTTTGTTTAGGATTTTGAGCGTGGGTTTGTCCTCTCTAATCTCCTCAATCATTGGGTTTTGACTGCTAAATGGGATGCGCGCGTCTAACACCTCGATGAAAACATCAATTTGGTTAAAGATTTCACGAACTTCTTTTTGGGCTTTATGCATATGCCCTGGAAACCATTGAATGGCCATAAGGTACTTCCTAGTGATTGAGGTTAAGCGTAACAATTTGAATAGGGAAGATTATAGCCTTTGTGTGAATTAAATGATTTTTAATCTGTCCTCTCGTTGTAAATAGGCGGGTAGGTATTCGTTTATTTTGGATTCAATTAAGACGCGCTTGAGGTAAAATGACCCCCTTAATTATAGAGATGAGTAGATACGATGGCAGGTTCATTATTTGATCAGCTAAAACAAGCCGGCTTAGTCGATGAAAAAAAAGCAAAAAAGGCTAAAAAAGAGAAGTACCAGCAGACCAAGCAAAAGAAGGGTAAAAAGGGACAGAAGCACGTCTTGAATGAATCTGCTAAACAGGCGGAAGAGGCTGCTCAACAGAAAAAAAAGCGCGACCAGCAGCTTAATTTGGAACGTAAACAGGCGCAAGAGAAGCGGGCGCTGCAGGCTGAGCTTAAACAGATTATTGACTCAAATATCATTAAGGGCTTTGAAGGCGAGGTGAACTATAGCTTTGCGGATGGTGCAACGGTTAAAAACCTGCACGTGAATAAGAAAACCCACAAGGGCCTAGTCTCTGGTGATATTCGCTTAGCTCGTTTTAACGGGGGAGTGGTGCTGGTGCCTGAGAGTGTGGTTGAGAGAATTCATCAGCGAGATGCAGAGGTGATTATTCCGCTTGCGGGCACGGATGACTCTATCTCACAAGCAGATCAAGACTACTATGCGCAATTTGAAATTCCAGACGATTTAGTTTGGTAGGATTTGTTTAAACTAACCAGGCCTGGTTGTTTCAGGTTTGGATATTCACACGATCGCTTTAAAACGAGTTAAAAGGTGTTTTAATCTTTATATACGCCGTTTTACTGGCAAGGTTGGGTATTTGGCATAGAGCCCATGTGAAATGAATTCGATACAAAAAAAGCGGTGTTTAACTGAGTTAAACACCGCTTTTTTTACATCTGAATTAAGCCATTTCTCTCTAAGAAACGATGTCTAGTAGTTCAACTTCAAAGACTAATGCAGAATAAGGTGCGATTTTTCCACCTGAACCTTGTGCGCCATAGGCAAGTTCCTGAGGGATAAATAGACGCCACTTTGAACCTGTAGGCATAAGCTGTAGTGCTTCTGTCCAACCTGGGATAACCCGGTTAACAGGGAACTCAGCAGGCTGTCCGCGTTCAACAGAGCTGTCAAACACAGAACCGTCAATTAATGTACCGTGGTAGTGTGTTGAAACAACAGACTCCGCAGTGGGCAGTGCGCCGTTACCTTCGACTAGAATCTCGTATTGAAGACCAGAATCAGTCACCATAATGCCATCTTTCTGTGCGTTAGCCGCTAAGAAAGTCTCGCCTTCAACGCCTGCTGTTTTAGCTAGTTCAGCTTGCTTGGCTTGCATAATCTCATTGATTTCGCCAAATGCCGCTGCAAACTGTTCCTGGCTGATGGTGCTTTCAACTTTGTTTAACGCGTCTAAAACGCCTTGAGAAACGGCATTTGCATCCAGTCCGTCAAACGGATCAGAAAGCAGTTGGTCACCCATTTGACGGCCAATGCCGTAGCTTACGATTTGTGGTGTAGTAGTAAATTGATCAGACATCGTTATCATCCCATTAAGGTTTAAAAAATA
>JAADDM010000065.1 GCA_013153955.1 Gammaproteobacteria bacterium
TACATCACCATTAATGGGTTAACGGAGTTAGCTTATGCATGGCTTGATCCTAGAATAAGAGTGGCAAATTAAATGTTGAAGTATCTTAGTTATAGCATTGTGGTCGTATGGCTGCTCATGGCGCTGCTTGGGTTTGCCATTGGTGATGGGGCAAATGAAGTTATCTTATCTCAGTTTTTGGCAGGTCCAAATAGTCAGGCCATGCTGGGCTCAGATGAACTGGGCAGGCCTGTTTTAGAGCGATTGATATTAGGCGCGCAAACTTCTCTGTTTGTGGCGCTGGGCGTGGTGTTCTTTTCGGCCATTATCGGTACAACGATTGGCATTTACAGTGGTTATGTGGGCGGTCTGACGGATCGTATTGTCACTAAAATAATTGATGTGTTTTTGGCTTTTCCTGGGCTGCTGTTAGCCATTGCACTCGCAGCGATACTGGGGCCGGGTATCGAAAATGTGGTATTTGCTTTAGTCGTTGTTGGCTGGGTAGGCTATGCACGTTTAGCACGCGCGCAAACGTTAAGTTTAAGGCATCGAGAGCATATTCTTGCCGCACGTTCTTTGGCTGTTCCGATGCCGACGATGCTGTGGCGACATGTTTTGCCGCTTATTTTAGCGCCACTGGGCGTTGAGGCAACCTTTGGCATTGCGGGGGCAGTTATCTCTGAAGCGGGTCTATCCTTTTTAGGATTGGGTGTTCAGCCGCCCGATGCCTCTTGGGGCAGTATGATTAAAGAGGGAACGCGTTATCTGTTAGTTGCACCTCATCTGGTGCTTGCCCCTGGTCTGGCGCTTATGATGGTGGTGTTAGCCGTTAACTTAATAGGCGATCAGTGGCGAGATTATTTGGATGTAAGAACGCGTACAGCCAAAAAATAGAGTCCTGTTAATTTGATGCGTTTAATCTAAAAATAGGGTGAGGCTTAACTTTGAGAGCGTTGAGTACTTGGCTATTTTAATATCGCTCTTAAACTTTAGCGATTAGGGCAGCGGCCGGCCTCTATCGATAGTCGCACCAGCTCGGTAATCGTCTTGACCTCCAATTTTGTCATTAAGTTTGAGCGGTGCGCTTCAACCGTTTTGATACTGATACAGAGGTTTTTGGCGATAAGCTTATTCGGTACACCTTGCAAGACTTCAGAGAGAACTTGCTCTTCACGCTTTGAAAGCTGGTTAAATAAGCTGTTGAGTGCTTGACCTTTAGACTGCTTTTTTTGCAGGTCATCGTATTGATGAATCGCGACTTGAATACGTTCTAATAGATGCTGGTCATTATAAGGCTTTTCAATAAAATCAAATGCGCCTTCTTTCATCGCCCTTAAAGCCATCGGTACATCGGCATGACCGGTGACGATAATGACGGGAAAGTGTTCGTCAATCGCCTTAATCGATTTGTGCAGATCCATGCCATTCATACCCGGCATACGAACATCTAATATGACACAGCCCGGTAAGCCTGCGCTAAAGTTATCAAGAAAATCTTGACCATTTTCAAATAGCTTGGTGGGGAGCTGAATAGACTCAAGTAGCCACTCAAGTGATTCTCGAACCTGCTTATCATCATCTACAATATATACACATGTCTTCATAGCGGTTAATTTACTTTTGATTTCTCTGATAGGCTGTCCTGTTTAGCGGACGATGTTTGAATATTTTGGTCTGTCATTGGAGTGCATAATTTAGCCTGCGGCAAGGTAAATGTAAACTGGCAACCAAGATCATTATTTTGTATTTGTAACGTACTGTGATGTGCTTCAATGATACTTCGACAGATGGCTAAACCGAGTCCCATTCCTTCTGTTTTAGAGGAGTGGAATGCATCAAATATGCTTTGTATTTCGGTTTCATCGACTCCCGTCCCCATATCAATAACGTTTACCTTCACCTTGTGCGCGAGGTGTGTCACTTCAATGCTGACAATGCCTCCTACTGTTGAGGCTTCAATCGCATTACGTACAAGGTTTAGGATCACTTGTTCAATCTGAATTTTATCTCCCATGACGCACTGTTCGGTGCTTAAAGAGGGGGCCTTTAATTCGATTCTTTGGCGGTGGGCTTCGGTCATTAGGATGTCTAATACTCGGTTAATAGAAACGTTTAAATCAAAGGTTTGATGCTGTGGAATGCCTGTCTGTACAAACTCCCTTAGCCGCTTAATAATATTAGAGGCGAGGTTTAAACTGTCTAAAGAGCGGGTGAGACCAACCTCTATATTGGCAGAAGAGTCCTCTTTTAAGCGAATTAAACTGCCACTGATATAGTTGGCTGCGGCGGTTAAAGGTTGGTTAATTTCATGTGCTAATCCGGTTGCGAGCTCTCCTGCGGTAAATAGGCGTGTGATTTTGCCGACTTGGGCACGATAGTTCTCTCTCTCTTCTTCTATGGCTTGGCGCTCAATACCTGATGCAATCCACTGGGTCATCAGGCGAAGTAACTCTTGATCGACATCGGTCAGTTCAGTGTGTTTTGTCCGTTCACCAATAAAGATTAAAAAACGATTAGGTTGCTCATTTACTTGAATGGTAATGCTCTGTAAACGCTTATTTGAGTGGATGTTTTCATGATTCTGTATTTGAGTGCTATTAGGTTCAAAGTTGGCTAACTTTAGATTATATAAGGTTTCATTTTCATAAGATTTATCACCATAGAAGGATTGTAGAAGGAGGTGCTCTGTTCCTGTGATCCCCGGCTCTGCTGTGCTGATGTTATAGAGAAAGGTGGCATCCATTTGAAAGTGAATGCAGGCAAGTTTAATGAGCTTATCGACTTTTTCAGTATAGCTGGCGTGGTAGTCAATGGAGATTTCATAGAACCCCTGTAGCGCTTCACGACTACGTCTAAGAGTGGCTTCAACCGCTTCACGCGCTCGAATATCTTCTTCTAAAATTTGATTCACCAGTGAAAGTTCTTGGGTTTGTTGAATCACCTCTTGACCTAGGTTATTTCGATGTTTTGCAAGTTCCTGTTTTGAGAGCGCCAGTTTACGATTAACTCGACTTACATGGGCGATGGAGAGCGTTAAAACTAAAATCAGTACCAGTACTGTGCTGGCTTCAAATGCGTACTCCTCCCATAAGGCCATCAGGCTAATTTTGTGCGGCGTATAAGGGGGCAGTTTTAATGCTCGAAGTAATCCTCGCACCGTATCAAGATCTGCGGGGAAGTGCCAGCCATAATGGCTTTGATAGGGGAGCTCTAATGGAGACTTAGGCATGGTGAATAGCTTAGCGGCAACTTCTCTAGACAGTCCAACATCGGTATAAGGCAGGTTAATAATGCCCCATTGGGCATAGAGTGCGCTGCTATGTTTCAGCGGAAAGCCTGACCGGCTTTTTGGGCTGATGACTTTAAGGGTATTTGGAGACAGTAAGCCTGACTGAGTCATCTCTTCTATAAGGCCTGAACGGATGATTCCTGCATCTATCTCATCATGCAGCACGGCATTAATGATGCGAGTTTGTGAGCCATTCGTGAATAGCAGTTCAAAGAAGTCTTTTTCAGGGGTAATGCCTGAGCGGATAAATTCACGTAGCATCATCTGATAGCCACCAAACTCAAAAGGGGAGCTGGCAGCAACGCTGTTATTTCTTAGGTCGGATAGGCTGTTGATAAAGTGGTTATCTGCTTTAGTGATGACGCTTGCTGAAAAAAACTGGCTCGGGTGATTGTGATAAGCAGACTGTAAGGTGGCAATAGATTTTGCCCCTTTAGATACATAGTTAACAATGTGGTTTGGGCTGGTAATAATAAATTGGAGTTGTTGCTTCTCTACCGCATTCATGAGGCATTCTCGTCCCATGGGTTTAATGATAAATTGATGGGTGGGGATCTGATGAGAGAGATAATCTGCGGTGCGCTGCCAAAACTGTGTGCTGGTGGAATTGCTGTGTTGGTTTAAAACACCGATAGAGATGGTGTGTGCAAAAGCGGAAACATTGAGTAATAACAGGCTGATTAATCCTAGAAATCGCCAAGATGTGAATAAGGGAAAGGATTTTTTTGGAGACTGTAAGAGGGAATGTATTGAGATAAAAGACTCGCCTTAAAATAGCTATAAATAGAGGTGGCAGGGGTGTAGAGTGCTGAATTAGGGACTGCGATTTGGAGTCAACCTTAGCCATTTTAATATAAAAGCAGACGAACTGCACCTAGGGTTATCCCTAGTTATTGTAGTGTGCACCCTAGTGTTAGTTGTTGGCAAGGTGTACTAAAGTATCTCTCATTAATCTTATGTATATCGTTCAACACGGTATCACCATTAAATACGCAATATTAGAAGACTATAACGAACTGGGGGCCGCCCCCCTTTAAGCCTTGTATGGAGGATATAATGCGCAAATTAATCTCTGAAGAGAGTGTCGCTAGTTTTATTAGAATGAGAGAGGAGGGGCTTACCGTTGCACAAATAGCCGTAGAGAACGGCGTCTCAGCTGCGGTCGTCTATAGACGTTTACGAGAAGCTAAATTAAAGTGTGAGAATGAGAGCAGAGAGAACTGCTTCGCCTCTGATAACTCTGAGCGTGTTCAGAATATTGGCGAGTCTTATCGTGGAATGATTCTGTTTGGCGTGATGTAAATACTGCCTTTTAGATTTTAGAAAGGGGAGGTCATCGCTGTAAAATAGGATGCGAGACTAGGCTTTGTTGGGTGTTATTATTCTTATCGTATTGTTTAGATGAACCCAGCCTGATCTAACCACTTGACAGCGAACACCTCCGCGCCATTCAGGACTTAATTCTAATGTAAGTCCTTTAAAAAGTTGATCCATCCTTTTACAAGGGTTGGTTTCAGCCGTTACCCTCAATATTACCTCGCCTATTTCAATCATCTCTCCTAAAGAAGCTGTACTAAAGTCCATGCGATCAATTAATAGATTCGCACGGAGCTCTGTCCAATCAATATTGGTAGACAGTGTTTGGCATACTGATTGCCAAGTTTTGTTTGAGAGTAGCGTTACAGCTGTTTCAGCACACTTAGCCCCTTGAAAATCATTTTCTAAGCCTGATGATTGCGAAATATAAATCGCACTATGCTCATCTATTGCTGCACTTGAATAGGCGTGTGTCGCAATTCCGATCAATTTAGGCATCTTTTAGCTTCTATTAAGTTAGGGGGGGATTTTAAAACTCTATCATACCTTTTTAGGCGGACAAGCCATTTATGACGATGCTTGATCCCCCTTTTTTGGGTATGATGACCGCAGGGATTTAAAGCGTAAAGTTTAGGTTTGAAATCTAGGCTAGATATTTAGACCTTAAGGGCCATTCTTTAACTTGAGTGACAAAGACAAAGTCTGCATAATCCTTATTGGGTTACAAACTTATTAAACTAGAATGAATAGGCCGTGGAGCCAGAGTATCAATGCAAAAAATAGATGGAAAAGCAATGTCCTTAGGGGCTGTCATGGTCGATGTGGCGGGGGTGACCCTACAGCCAAAAGAGATAGAACGATTAATGAATCCACTGGTTGCCGGGGTGATTCTATTTCGTCGTAATTTTGAATCGGTTGAGCAGATTCAGGCCTTAACCAAAGCCATACACGAACTAAGGCACCCACGTTTATTAATTGGGGTTGATCATGAAGGCGGACGAGTACAGCGGTTTAGAGAGGGCTTTACTCATATTCCACCCATGAGGGTGCTAGGCCGACTCTATGAGCAAGATAAACAGAAGAGTTATGAGGTTGCTGAAAAAATGGGCTGGTTACTGGCTGCTGAGTTATTAGCGGTTGGCGTCGATTTTAGCTTTGCACCCGTGGTCGATTTAGACTATGGCGGCAGTAAAGTTATCGGCGATAGAGCATTTCATGCGAATCCCATTGCAGTCGGAAATCTCTCCTTTCACTTAATGAACGGAATGCGTAAAGCGGGCATGGCCTCTGTGGCAAAGCACTTTCCTGGGCATGGTTATATTGAAGCGGATACGCATTTAGAAGTGGCTGTCGATAATCGCTCTTTTTCTGATATTCAGCAGCATGATATGCAGCCATTTTTGAGATTGATTGAGAATGGCTTAGATGCAGTGATGCCGGCACATGTTATCTACCCAAACATGGACAGTCTACCCGCGGGATTCTCTGAGTTTTGGTTACAAACGGTTTTACGTAAACAGTGCCATTTTGAAGGTGCTATCATCAGTGATGATATGAGTATGAAGGCGGCTGTAGAGTACGGTGGGGCGCATGAACGTGTACTTAAAGCGTTGCAGGCAGGCTGTGATTTAGTCTTGGTGTGTAATGATCCGTTCGCTGCAGATGAAGTGCTTGCTAACATCAACTGGCACGGCGACGCTTTATCACATGCGCGTCTAATTCGCTTGCATGCGCATGGTAAATTTAGCCCTCAAAAACTTAAGTTTAATCCTCTATGGCAGGCTGCGGTCTCTATCGCAGAGGAATTAAACCAATCAAATGATCAACAGGAGTTAATTTAATGTCATTTTTAGCGGAGAGTTGGGCGGCGTTAGTCAGTCTGTTTGGTGGTCAAGTTTGGTTATTACTGGTCATCTCCATTTTAACCATCACTGCGATTGCTGACATTGTTCAACGTAGAGTGCTTAAAGCCATCCATCTACAGTTGGCTAAAAAAGGCAAAATTTGGTTAGACAGCTTTGTCGATGCTGCTCGTGCACCTATCTCATTCTTTATTTGGATCACGGGAACAACGCTAGCGCTGACCACGCTGATTTTGAATTTAGGGGTCTATATTGAATTAGTGCCTTATATTGCCTCTTTTAAATCAACCGTCTTAACGCTTGCAGTGGGTTGGTTTATTATTCGACTCGTACAGCGGTTAGAGTTACACCTAAAGGGGGTCGCAAAACAGAACGATAATTTAGATGAGGTGACCGTTGAAGCCTTGGCTAAAATTATTAAGCTGTTGGCCTTTATTCTAACGGGTCTATTCTTCCTAAGCGCCTTTGGGGTTAGCCTAACAGGCCTGCTAGCCTTCGGGGGAGTTGGGGGTATCGCCATTGGTTTTGCTGCAAAAGACCTGCTTGGCAATGTCTTTGGGGGCTTAATGCTCTATATGGATAAACCTTTTACGGTGGGTGAATGGATTCGTTCACCAGACCGTGAGATAGAGGGGACTGTTGAAAAAATTGGCTGGCGAATGACGACTGTGCGTACCTTCGATAAGCGCCCACTTTATATTCCGAATGGAATCTTTGCCAATATCTCGATTGAGAACCCATCAAGAATGACAAACCGTCGTATTAAAGAGACGATGGGGGTGCGTTATGCGGATGCTCATAAGATGCGTTCAATCATTAAAGCGGTCAAAGAGATGCTGAGAAATCACCCTGAAATAGATAATAATCAGACGCTAATTGTTAACTTCAATGCGTTCAGCGCTTCTTCGTTAGATTTCTTTATCTATACTTTTACCAAAACAACCAACTGGGTGCGTTATCACGAAATTAAAGAGGACGTACTGCTTAAAATCAGTGATATTGTTGAAGCAGAGGGAGCGGAGATGGCGTTTCCAACGCGTACGTTGCATATCGAGAGCCACTCAGAAATGCCTGAAGAGGTGTTGAGTCAGTTATCGGGAGAACAGGTTACCACTAAGTAACCGGGTTATTTTTTTTGGGGGACTCTATTTTAAAGCGCCTTTTATAGGCGCTTTTTTGATGGGGCATTGTTATTTTGACATAAGAGAGGGGCAGCGTTAAGTAAGCCTGAAATAGGCTTAAAGGGTGATCACCTCTGGTTCTAGGTAGATTCCAAATTTATGGTTAACATCTTCTTGGACTAGGTTTGAGAGCTCTAAAATATCCGAGCCTTGTGCACCGCCAAGATTAACCAGCACTAAGGCGTGTTGATGAGACACACCTGCGCGACCGTGTGAGCGGCCTTTCCAATCGACCTGTTCAATTAACCATGCAGCAGGGATTTTATAGCAGCCGTTAATCATCTTATGATGTGGCATATCAGGATACTTCTCAAGCAGGTCATGAAAATATGCTTCATCAACAACTGGATTTTTAAAGAAGCTGCCCCCGTTCCCTTGACGTTCTGGGTTTGGAATTTTACTGTTACGAATTCGAATAACCGCTTTATAAACCAATAAAGGGGTTAATTCCTTTTTCTGAAAATCACTCAGAGCTTCTTTAAGCGGCGCGTACACCAAGTTGGCTTTCCCTGAGTGTGACTTGCGTAATCGAAAGGTTACACGGTGTACTAACAGCTTGTTGATATACTCTTGTTTAAAGATGCTGGTTCGATAGCCAAAATGGCACTCGGCGTTTCTAAACTCAATGCGTTGGCCGTCATAAATATTCAGGGACTGAACACGGGTAATACTGTCTCGTGCCTCTGCACCATAAGCACCGATATTTTGAACAGGAGCTGCCCCAACCGTTCCCGGAATTAAGGCGAGATTTTCCAAGCCCCACCAGCCCTGCTCAACAGTATGGGTCACCAAATCATGCCACTTAACGCCAGCCCCTACAGAGATCCAGATATTGTCCTGATCCTCTTTCATAATCTTAATTTTTTTAAAGGTACAGCGGAGTACAACGCCCTCTATGTCTTGGGTCAAGAGTAAGTTGCTGCCATCTCCAAAAATTCGCCAAGGGAGGGCTGCCAGTTTCATGTCCGTGCGCAGGATGAGAATATCGCTCTGTTTATTGATCTCAACATAGTATTGCGTTTTAACATCAATCTTAAAGGTGTTATGGGGCAGTAGAGAGTAGTTGGCCTGAATGTGCATAGTTGTCTTGTGTATAATAAATTTAGATTTTTATTATAAAGGAAGATACATGAGCCAGTTAAAAGTTTCTAATGATTCTTGGTCCTCTCAAACGGTATTTATTTTAGCCGCTGTGGGTTCGGCTGTGGGTTTAGGGAATCTATGGAAATTTCCCTACATTACCGGTGAAAATGGCGGCGGTGCATTTGTACTGGTCTATTTAGCGTGTATTCTTGTGATTGGATTACCGATTCTTATGTCTGAAGTTGCCCTTGGACGTGCAGGAAAGGCGAACCCTATTCAGGCGATGTCTAACTTAGCCAAAGAGAATGGTGCGAGCAAATTGTGGCGTTTACTAGGCTTTAATGGCGTATTAGCGGGCGCATTGATTCTCTCTTTTTATACCGTGATTGCGGGTTGGGCGGTCGCCTATTTTATGCAGAGCGTGCGGGGGGATTTTTCGGGTATTACTGCAGAGGCAGCGGGCGTTAATTTTGATGAGCTTCTTGCCAATCCATTAGAGTTGCTGTTTTGGCATACCTTAGTCACACTGGTGACCATTGTGATCGTCTCAAAGGGGGTTAAGGGTGGCATAGAGAAAGCGATTAATTTCATGCTACCCGGCCTGCTTATTATCTTACTGGTTTTATTGGGTTATGCGATGACCACAGGGTCATTTGGGGATAGTGTCCGCTTTCTCTTCAGTCCTGATTTTTCAAAGCTAACATGGGAATCTGTCCTCGTGGCGATGGGACACGCCTTCTTTACGCTAAGTATCGGTCTAGGAACGATGATGGTCTATGGCTCTTATCTCTCTAAAGAGTTCTCGATTGTGAAAGCCAGTTTTTGGATTG
This sequence comes from Gammaproteobacteria bacterium, assembly GCA_013153955.1. Taxonomy (GTDB): domain Bacteria; phylum Pseudomonadota; class Gammaproteobacteria; order Thiomicrospirales; family Thiomicrospiraceae; genus Thiomicrorhabdus. Next base: position 9,545 of record JAADDM010000065.1, read on the forward strand.
TCATCGCAGATACTGCAGTGGCGTTATTAGCCGGTCTGGTTATCTTTTCGATTGTGTTTGCAAATGGTCTTGAACCAGGTTCTGGCCCCGGTTTGTTATTTCAAACCTTACCCGTGGCCTTTGGACATATGTGGGGAGGCTGGTTTTTTGGTTCGCTCTTTTTTGCACTGGTGGTGATGGCTGCTTTAAGTTCGGCAATCTCACTTATTGAGCCAGCCGTTAGTTGGGTGAACCAACAATGGGGAGTTGAAAGAACCCAAGCCGCTTGGCTATTAGGGGGCATTATTTGGTTAATTGGCGTGGGGACTGTACTGTCTTTTAATGAGTGGAAAGGCCTTCACTTTCTAGGCGAGCGTACGCTGTTCGATTCTTTAGACTTTATTACAACAAATATCATGCTGCCTTTGGGCGGGTTATTGATGGCGGTCTTTATTGCGTGGGTAATGAAGCCGAGTACGCGGGCTGATAATCTTGAACTGTCAGAGGGTTGGATGAACCTATTTGTACTGAATTTAAGGTGGGGTGCGCCGATTGCAGTCATGGTCGTATTTGCCTCAAACCTTGTTTCGGCTGATCGAGTCGGATTTATGATTGCTGCAATACTCGGGATTTATGCAGTCTATATTTGGCAGGTACGTCGGGGCTAGTTGATGGGCTATTAATTATAAAAAAGGAGGCTGCGGGCCTCCTTTTTTGTGTCTGCTTGCTTTATTATTTGCTAATGTTCAGGAGGCAATAGCGGCTAATAAGTTGCGGTATATTGGTTCTGAACCAAGCGATGCATCTCTAGATATTTGTTGTTCATCTGTTGTTGTAACTTATGTGAATAACGAAGGATTGCTCGCATAACATGGAATGTCAGTAAAGGCTGCTGTTCAACAAGTGCTTCAAAATCTGATTTTTTAATTGTCAATACCTCGACATCGGTTTTAGAGATTAATCGCATAGAGTGCGCGAGTCCATCAATAAAACTTAATTCACCGATGAGTGCACCTCTCTTTAGGGTTGCGATAGAGAGAGCGTTGTCGCCACTGATAACCTGTAAAACCTCAAGTTTTCCTGATACGACAATATATAAAATCTCATCGGTAGATCCCTCATTAAATAAAACATCGCCTTTTGATAAGCTGTGCTGACCTGTAATATGAGTGAGCAATTCACACTCTTCAATAGTTAAATCCTGACCGAGTACGGTCTCGGCGATCAGTGCTGCATTTGACATTAAGTGTCCTCTAAAAGGTTGAATATTATGAAACTCTTATTTGTTTAAGTCCAATTCTACGCCTGAATATCGGGAAAGACCAGAACAAAATAGAGGCGATTAAGAAGCTGTTTATTAAAGATAAGCTGCGCTGTGGTAAATAGGTAAAACAACTTCAAGAATGCATTGAAAAAAGGGGGCGGTTAATAGGAAGGGGTTTACAGGCTTTACAGAAATAGCGAACAGGCGGATCAATCTAGTCTTTCGACAGGGAAAAAGGCATCAAAAAAAGCACTCATACCGTATAAAAATAGAAAAATAAGCACGAAAACAATAATGATTGAGCGAGCCGTTCTATTTTCGATGAACTTTTCACGCCATTTCTCTTGTTTTAGGTGCGGCCAGATAAGCATGATAAATACCCCCACTGCCGCTAGCTGAATGGCGATTAAGAGGTATTGAATATAAGGCGGTAGATCGGTTTCAATCATCATGGAAAACGTCCTTCTAAGTACGTTGGCTAAGCACTTGGCTTAGCCGTCACAATTTGATTATTTAGCAAATAGGTTAATCAATAGCTGATAGTACACATCGGTTAATTTGTTGAGGTCACTGACACTGACTTGCTCATCTATTTTATGAATGGTGGCGTTGATAGGGCCGAGCTCAATGACTTGTGCCCCCGTTGTTGCAATAAAACGGCCATCGGAGGTTCCGCCTGCGGTAGATAGCTCAGGCTCGTAACCAAGAATCGCATTTGAAGCGTGTTTAACCGCTTGAATTAGCGGCCCATCAGCAGGGGTAATAAACGGCAGGCCTGATAAATTCCAATCTAGCTCATAGTCTAGACCGTGGCTGTCTAAAATGGCATGTACGCTCTCTTGTAGAGATTCTGGTGTATGCTCTGTTGAGAATCTAAAGTTGAACATCACTTTGACTGTGCCTGGAATGACGTTTGTTGCACCTGTACCACCATTGATATTGGAGATTTGAAATGAAGTAGGCGGAAAGTATTCATTACCATGATCCCACTGCACCTGAATAAGCTGTTCCAGTGCTGGTGCAAAGTTATGAATTGGATTTTCAGCCAAATGTGGGTAAGCGATATGGCCTTGAACGCCTTTGATTGTCAGCGTGCCACCTAACGAGCCTCTGCGACCATTTTTAATGGAATCGGCAAGTTTATCGGTACTGGAAGGTTCACCCACTAGACAGTATTCAAACTTTTCATTACGCGCTTCAAGTGCCTCAACAACTTTAACTGTGCCATGAATCGCTGGCCCTTCTTCATCACTGGTAATGAGATAGGCGATTGAGCCTTTATGGTCAGGATAGGTCTCTACAAAGCGCTTGCTGGCGGACATAAAGCAGGCGATACTGCTTTTCATATCTGCGGTGCCACGGCCGTACATAATGTCGCCTTCAATGTGTGCAGAAAAAGGGGGGTAGGTCCACTCAGATTCAGGTCCCGTAGGCACAACGTCGGTATGGCCAGCAAATACTAAGCAAGGGCTCTCAGTGCCTTTTCGTGCCCAGAGGTTGTCTACCTCTCCAAAGCGCATGTGTTCTACCTCAAAGCCTAATGGCGTGAGGAAGTCATCAATCATTTTTTGGCAGCCTTTGTCGTTAGGGGTGACAGAGTCAACTTGAATGAGTTGTTGTGCGATTTGAATAGTTTCAGTCATGGTACGAATTCTCGATTGCTTGAATGTAAGCGCTAGTGATGTCAGTAAATAGCTTATTTTAGGGGTTTAAGTCGACTTTGAGAAGGTATAAATAGCTTAATTGAGGATTATTGTTCGCCGGAATCAGCCGATAAACAGAACACCCATACCCGGCAAAGGGGGATAAAGGCTTGGTTATTTGGGAAATTCGCCTTAGAACCGGGTTATTTTAGAATTAAAAGCGGATAAAAGCGGATAAAAGCAAAGGAGAACCTTTTAGGCTTGGATTTAAAGCATACCCCTGAAGACGGGCTCTAAAGCTTGCCTTTAAATAATTAAGGAGAACCTCCGCCTCAATATAATCCTCTATCTAACTCAAGGCTTGGTATTCCGCCTCTTTAAAGCCAAATATCAGATGGGAGTCACTATCTAGTACTGGTCGTTTAATCAGGGTCGGTATCTCTGAGAGTAGATTGAGTTGTTTGCCCTGCATTAGCTGCTCTTTTTGGACTTCGGTTAACTGTTTCCAGCCGGTACTGCGCTTGTTAACAATCACTTCAATCGGTTGGCGTTTTAGCCACTGTTCAAGGGTGGTTATGGCGAGAGGCTCTTTGCGAAAATCATGAAACGTGTAGTCAACACCTTGCTCGGTTAAGTATTTACGTGCTTTACGAACGGTGTCACAGTTAGGAATGCCGTATAGAATCATGGTGGAGTCCTTTAATTAGATTAAATATTGGTTGCCAAGAGTATGCGGCAGTAATTCCGAAAATTATAGCAAAATTGTTATAATTTGCGTTTATTCAAAGGCAGGGGAGTTGAGAGAATGGCAAAGGTATTGGGTTTGGATCATGTGAGTATTATTGTTAAAGACGCCGAGGCTTCTTTGGCCTTTTATCAGTCGCTGTTAGAGGTCACTCTATTAGAGCGCCCAAATATCGGTTTTCCCGGTTACTGGGTAGATTTGTTTGCAGGACAGAGCTTGCATATTATGCAGCTTGAAAATCCTAATTTAGGCACTGACAGGCCTGCTCATGGTGGGCGAGATTATCACTTTGCATTAAGAGTGGATTCAATCGCCTCTTATGTCGATAAGCTGGAACAGATGTCGATGCCTTACACGAGAAGTCAGTCAGGGCGACAAGCGTTGTTTGTTCGCGATCTGGATAACAATGCCTTTGAGTTGTTTGAATATAAATCGTAGACGTTGCATCGCCATTCTGTAAAGCATAAACGTACTGCGACATCACTCTGAGATGCTTGCTTTAATAATTCAAAGCCTTAAAGCAGCAGCCTTTAGATACTCGCCAGTCTGAATGATTAACGCCATCAGGTGATTTGTCTTCTCTTTTAAAGCTGTTATTTGTATCGGGATAGGCTGGAATGAAACTCTGATGTTTAACTTTCAATCATATCCAATAATGCTTCGGTTAGCTCTCGTTGTGTCTCTTTGCTGGTAATTGCCTGGTTGTGAGTGTTGCTGATTAAGAAAACATCCTCTGCTTTTTCACCCACAGTATGAATTTTGGCATCATGTAAGCGGATGTTTTGTTCCTTTAGGGCGCAGCCAATCTTGGCCAGTAACCCCGGAATATCTTTGGTGTTAATGATTAACTCTGTCTGCTCGTCATTTCGCTTGGTAAAGATAATCTCTGTGGGGGTTTCAAAACATCGCACTCGGCGTGTCTGTACGCTGTTGCCAGCTAGTATTGGGGAGATTTCGGGGGTGTTAAGTTGTGTTTCAATCTTGTGAAGGACTTCAGCGTGCAGAGCTTCATCAATGTAAGAGCGGGTTTCTCGGCTGATAAAGTGAATAATAACCAACGTCATATTATTGGTTGCACTATAAATTCGAGCTTCAACAACATCCAGTTGGAGTAAGTCTAGTGAGTGGGCGATATGCGCAAATAGAAAATCTCTATCGGGCATGTAAATCATGATTTGGGTTGCCCCTTTATGGATTTTAGTCTCGATAAATAGGTGCGTTTTTTGAGGATCAGCGTGATAGAGTTGCTTGGTGATTTTGGCGACATCAGCCGCTGTTTGTCGGCTAAAGAATTCACTCTTTGCCATGCTGTTCCAAAAAGGCTTGTACAAAGTTGATTTAAGTCCGCGTTTAGAGAGCATTTCACGTGCTTTCTCTTGGGTTTGCAGTGCTTTTTTAACTCTATCTTTTGGTGCGTTACTCGTGAGCGCAAGGGCTTTAGAGGTCTCATTGTAGAGTTCTAAGAAGAGTGAGTTTTTCCAGTCATTCCATACCTTCTCTGAGGTAGCACAGACATCGGCAACCGTTAATAAATACAGGTAGTCTAGGTGTTCTTGATCTTCCATTAAGTTTGCAAAATAGTTAATCACTTCAGGGTCACTTAAATCTTTGCGTTGTGCAATGCCTGAGAAATCTAAGTGGCGGCGTACTAACCAGCTAATCATCTTGCCATCTTTCTCAGAGAGGTTGTGCAGCTTGGCGAATTCAAGCGCATCTTCAGCGCCGAGCACCTCGTGTGCGCCTCCACGCCCTTTGGCAATATCATGAAAGAGGCCTGCTAGAAAGAGAACCTCTGGCTTACATATATTGCTCGCAATTTGGTGTGCGGTGGGAAACTCATAGGTAAATTCATCGACAAAGAAACGACGCAAATTACGAATGACCAGCATAGTATGTTCATCCACTGTATAGGCATGAAAAATATCAAACTGCATTAGCCCCGTAATCTTTTTAAATACAGGTAGATAGGCGCTTAAAATGCCATAACTGTGCATGCGTTTTACGGCGGCATTGACCCCTTTAGGCTGTCTAAATATCTCAATAAAGAGCGCCTTGTTAATAGGGTCGGCTCTGAAGTCATCATCAATTAAATAAAGATTGTCACGTACAGCTCTAATGGCGTTTGAACGTAAGCCTTTTAGGTGGGGCAAACTCTCTAACACGATGAATACTTCAAGCAAAGTGGTTGGGTTTTTCTCAAAGATACGCGGGTGCTTAATGTCTAGATAATCATCGACAACTTGAAAGCGGCTGTTAATCGATTTGACGACAGAAGCGGTGGGCTTTAATAAGATTTCACGGAAGTGCTGTAGCAGAATTTCGTTCATCTTAACAATGCTGTGAACATTACGATAATAGCTGCTCATGAACTGCTCGACAGCCATTTTTTCATCATTGTCGGTGTAGCCAAATGACTCTGCAATGGTTTGCTGGTTATCAAACTGAAGGCGGTCTTCTCGGCGTCTGCGCAGGTGCTGTAGGGCAAAGCGAATGCGGTTAAGGTATTTATAGCCGGATTCAATTTCTAAATATTCATCGGTACTTAGAAAGTTTCTTTGAACCAGCTCATTAATAGAGGTGGCGTTGAAGTGCCTTTTGGCCACCCAGTAAACCGTTTGAATGTCACGAAGTCCGCCAGGGCTCTCTTTTACATTAGGCTCTAGCTGATAGACGGTTTCATTAAAGCGTTTATGACGATTTTGTTGCTCTAGCAATTTCGCCTGAAAGAAATCACTGCTCAACCAGAAGTCTTGACGTCCCCATATCATTTGTAAACTTTCAAATCGGTGATAGTCTCCGGTAATCC
>JAADDM010000263.1 GCA_013153955.1 Gammaproteobacteria bacterium
TCAGGATTAGAGCTTTCAATATTACTCACCGTAATAAACTTCGCCATTAACTGATTGTTATCATCTAGCATATGGAAATACTTCTGATGCCCAGCCATCGCTGAGATTAACGCTTCCGAGGGAACGGATAAGAAAGTTTCATCAAAATCACCGACCACAGCAACCGGCCACTCATTCAGTGCCGTCACCTCTTCCAATAGGTCTGGATTAATCACCGCTGTGCCACCTGCTTTTTCAGCTGCAGCAATGACTTGTGTACGTACACGTGCTTGACGCTCGTCAAAGTCAACCATGACATAGCCTTGTGTCAGTAGCTGTTCTGCATAGGCTTCTGGCTTAGAGATAACCATCTCTGCAGGGGCATGGAAACGGTGTCCCTTCGTGGTATTGGAGGTTTCATGCCCTAAAATCGTTGCGGGCACAATCTGATCACCCAACAACATCAATGCCCAATGCACAGGGCGTACAAATTCAATGTCTGAACTGCCCCAACGCATCCGCTTTGGTATCGGTAATTTGGCTAAAGACTGATTAACAATACCCGGCAGTAAAGACTCAACTGCTTGCCCCTTTTGGGCTAGGTTGTACGCCATCCAGATGCCTTTATCGGTCTCAATTTCAACCAGATCTTCCACCGCTGCACCACAGCCACGTGCAAATCCCTGTAAGGCTTTGGTAGGGTTGCCATCGGCATCAAATCCCGATTTTTTAGCAGGCCCTTTACGCTCAACGATTTTGTCATTTTGTACCGTTTGTACTGACTCAATCATCACTGCTAAACGGCGCGGCGCAGCGTATGATTTAACACGGCCAAAGCTAATTTCAGCGGCTTCTAAGCCTGCGGTAATGCCTGCAGTAAATGCGTTACTTAATGTTTTAAGGGCTTTAGGAGGCAGCTCTTCTGTGCCAATTTCAACTAAAAATGTTTCAGTATGCATCGTCATTACTTTGCCCCCTTCTTAAGCGCATCTGGATTTTTAACAAGCGGGAAGCCAAGTGCTTCACGGCCTTCATAATAAGATTTTGCAATCTGCTTCGCCATGGTTCTAACACGACCAATATAGCGTGCTCGCTCTGTGACACTGATGGCATGACGTGCATCCAGCATGTTAAAAGCATGAGAAGCTTTTAGAACTTGCTCGTAAGCCGGTAGAGGCAGTTTGTCCGCCACTAAATCTGAAAAAATCTTTTCACACTCATCAAAGGTTCTAAACAGAATATCGGTATCCGCTTTTTCAAAGTTATAAGTCGACATTTCCACTTCATTTTGATGAAATACGTCGCCATAAGTGACTTTACCATCCGGTCCATCTACCCACGTTAAGTCATAGACGCTTTCAACGCCCTGTAAATACATCGCAATACGCTCAAGACCATAAGTAATCTCGCCTGTAACAGGTTTACACTCAATCCCACCGACTTGCTGAAAATAGGTAAACTGCGTTACTTCCATACCGTTCATCCAGACTTCCCAACCCAGCCCCCAAGCTCCAAGTGTTGGCGACTCCCAGTTATCTTCTACAAAACGGATATCATGCTCTAAAGGGTCAACGCCCATCGCTTTTAAAGACTCTAAATACAGTTCCTGAATATTATCAGGAGAGGGCTTTAACATCACTTGAAACTGATAGTAGTGTTGCAGACGGTTTGGGTTTTCACCATAGCGACCATCTGTTGGACGACGACAAGGCTGAACATACGCAGCACGCCAAGGCTCAGGCCCAATGGAACGTAGGAAGGTGGATGGGTGAAACGTACCTGCGCCCATCTCATTATCATACGGCTGCATCACCACACAGCCCTGCTCTGCCCAATAGGCCTGTAGCGTCTGAATTAACCCTTGAAATGTACTGATATCTGTTGCTTTTGACGACACGGTCTAGTCCTCTTACCTTATCTAGCTACACTTAAAATGCTCTGTAAACGACCTTATTAAGGCTTAATATAGAGTCACCAATGTAGTGGATGTAAAATCTGTTATAAATTAAGATTTGAATTATGATATAAAATTGCGCCAATTATACCGTATTTATCGCAGCCGACCCAGCCCTTTGCACACGCTACGGTTCAACCTTTAAACAAACTTAAAAACCGCCCCTCAAACAAAAATAGGCCGCTCTATGCAAACAATATCCGATTCAAAAATACCTAAATCAGCCCCCATATTAGTAGATGCAAAAGGCCTTAAGTGTCCGATGCCCGTGATTAAACTTCAAAAGCAGGTCAGGCTCTCTCAGCTGGGTGATCTAATTTTAATTGAGTGTACCGATCCTGGCGCAGCGAAAGACATTCGAAGCTGGAGCAAAGTAAATAGACACCTTATTGAAGCGGTCACGCAGACCGACTTTGGCTGTACCATTCTGTTAAAAGTCCAAAAAAGATAAAGCACTCTCCCACAAAGTACCCCTACGCCATTTACCTTAGCGCGAATATTACCCCCTACCTTAATCTTTAACATAAGGTATCCCGATGCTTTATTCCGCACTTCTTCAGCCTCAAAAGAGTCTGATTAACCCCTGACAAACAGGCTTTTTTAAGTATAATAATTTCGAGCTTACTAGACGGTTAGCAAGGCTTTATAACGGGGTGTTAACCTCGCCCCTTACATTTACAAAAGATAACGATTCAACATGACATACATGACATATAGACACACGGTCTATCTTTTATCATTAAGCGTTTCAGCCCTTTTAATGGCGCTCACCCCTCTCTCTGTTCAGGCCAACGTGCCAACAGAACGCCATATCCTGCCCTTGCCAGAAATCACCCAAAAAGCCCCCGTGGAACCCGCTGTTACCCCCGAAGAGAAAGCGGTGCAGGACTGGCAATCACACAGCATTAAAATCCGCAAAAATGACTCTCTGAGTACGGCATTGGATAGACTCAATATATCAGCTGCCACTAGCTACGCCATCAGCCGTCTGAAAAACAGCCGAAAAATGACCCATTTACGAGTGGGCGATGAGCTAAAAATATGGGTCGATAAAAATGATCAATTACAGCGTATCCTCTATCCTAAAACCTCAACCCTCTCCTATGAATTGGTAAAAACCGATACGGGTTTCCGTATTCAAGAAAAAGTTGCTAAGGTTGAAATTCGTACCGAAACAACAATGGGCGTAATTGAAGGTTCTTTCTATCTTGCGGCAAAAAGAGCGGGATTAAGTGCAAAAAGCATTATGAATTTGGCAGATATTTTTGCATGGGACATCGACTTTTCACGTGAAACACGTAAAGGCGACACCCTTAAAGTCATCTATGAAACTCGTTATCTAAACGGTAAATACCTTGGCGATGGTGACATTCTTGCCGCCCAAATCACCACCAATAAAGGACGTGAAAAACACAATGCCTTTATTGTTAGAAATGGCGACAAAGTCGTTGGCTACTACAATGAGAAAGGCAAGAATCTTAAAAAAGCCTTTTTAAGAAGCCCGGTAGATTACGTCCGAATTACCTCACGTTTCTCACCAAAGCGTTTTCATCCCGTTCTAAAAAAATGGCGTTCTCACC
>JAADDM010000173.1 GCA_013153955.1 Gammaproteobacteria bacterium
CCCCTCATTCGGTTAAAATACGCGGTTAAGAAATTTAAAATGATGAGTCTAAAATGTCCGATCGCGCAAACCGAATAGCCAGCCTAAAATCCCTTCTAAAAGAACGCGTTATGATTCTTGATGGCGCGATGGGAACCATGGTTCAAGACCAACACCTATCTGAGGAAGACTTCAGAGGCGATCGCTTTGCCGACTATCACATGGACATCAAAGGCAACAATGACATTTTAGTCATTACCAAGCCCGATGTCATTCGCGATATTCATCTGGCCTTCTTGCGTCAGGATGTGGATATTTTAGAGACCAACTCATTTAATGCGACCACCATTGCTCAAGCCGATTACGACATGGAAGACTATGTCACAGAGATTAACTTTCAAGCGGCGAAAATTGCGCGTGAAGCCTGTGACATCGCCCAAGAAGAAGATGGTCAACCCCGCTTTGTTGCAGGGGTGCTTGGGCCAACAAACCGAACAGCCTCTATCTCTCCTGACGTCAATGACCCCGGATTTCGTAACACCTCTTTTGATGAGCTGGTCATCGCCTTTAAGCAAGCCACTCATGCCCTATTAGAGGGGGGTGCAGATACCATCTTGATTGAAACCGTCTTTGATACCTTGAATGCAAAAGCCGCCATTTTTGCTGTTAAAGAGGTTGAAGATGAAGTGGGCTATGAAGTCCCTATTCAGCTATCTGGAACCATTACCGATGCGTCGGGGCGAACACTTTCAGGCCAAACAACCGAAGCTTTTTACAACGCCATTGCTCATGCAGAACCCCTCTCTGTTGGCCTTAACTGTGCGTTAGGTCCTCAAGAATTACGTCCCTACGTGGAAGAGCTCGCACGCGTCTGTGAAACCTATGTCTCTATTCACCCTAACGCAGGGCTGCCAAACGAGTTTGGTGAGTACGACGAAACCCCAGAAGAGATGGCAACGGAAATTGGCGTTTGGGCCAAGCGCGGCTGGATTAATATCATCGGGGGCTGTTGTGGTACCACGCCCGATCATGTTCAAGCGATGGCCAATGAAGCCCAAAAATACCCGAGAAGACCTCTTCCTGAAATCAGTCCTGCCTGCCGTCTATCAGGCCTAGAGCCACTGAACATTGACGAAAACTCCCTATTTGTAAACGTCGGTGAGCGTAACAACGTCACGGGTTCAGCCAAGTTTAAACGCCTGATTATCGAAGATAACTACGAAGAGGCCATTGAGATTGCCGTTAAGCAGGTACAGGAAGGGGCGCAAATTATTGATGTGAATATGGACGAAGGTATGCTGGATGCCAAAGCCTGTATGACCAAGTTCCTCAATTTACTCGCCTCAGAGCCAGAAGCTTCGCGTGTGCCGATTATGGTCGACTCCTCAAAATGGGAAGCCGTGGAAGCAGGTCTTAAATGCATTCAAGGTAAAGGGGTGGTTAACTCTATCTCCCTAAAAGAGGGCGAAGAGGCCTTTATCAAGCACGCCAAACTGGTTAAAAAATATGGTGCGGCTGCCATTGTTATGGCCTTTGATGAGGACGGTCAGGCAGATACCCTTGCCCGTAAAATCGAGATTTGTAAACGCTCTTATGACGTCCTCGTCGAAAAAGTTAAATTCTTACCCCAAGACATTATTTTTGATCCCAATATATTTGCGGTCGCAACGGGGATTGAAGAGCACAATAACTACGGTCTCGATTTCATCAATGCCGTCACCTGGATTAAAGCCAACCTACCGCACGCAAAAATTTCAGGCGGAGTCTCTAACGTCTCCTTCGCTTTCCGTGGAAACAACCCGGTGCGTGAAGCGATTCACTCCGTCTTCTTATACCATGCCATTAAAGAAGGCATGGATATGGGGATTGTAAACGCAGGCCAAATGGCCATCTACAACGACCTGCCTGAAAAACTACGCTTAGCCGTTGAAGATGTCATACATAACAAAGATCCCGAAGCGGGAGAGCGCCTACTGGATGTGGCCGCTGAATTTAGAGGAGATGGTACCACGGCCAGCAAAGAAGCCGACTTAAGCTGGCGTGAAACCACCGTTGAAAAACGTCTAGAGCACTCTTTGGTAAAAGGCATTACCGACTTTATCGAAGCCGATACCGAAGAGGCACGTGTTAAGCTTGGCGCGCCGATTAATGTTATTGAAGGCGCATTAATGGACGGCATGAACGTCGTCGGCGACCTCTTTGGATCGGGACAGATGTTCCTGCCACAAGTGGTAAAGTCAGCCCGAGTCATGAAGCGTGCTGTCGCCTATCTTGACCCCTTCTTAGCCGCCGAAAAAGAGTCTGGTCGCGTCCAAGGTAAAATTGTCATGGCCACCGTTAAAGGCGATGTGCATGACATTGGTAAAAACATTGTCGGCATCGTTTTACAGTGTAATAACTTTGAAGTAATTGACTTGGGCGTCATGGTGCCTGCCGAAAAAATCCTAGACACCGCCATTGAGCAAGGCGCAAATGTTATTGGTCTATCTGGCCTGATTACCCCGTCATTAGAAGAGATGGTTAATGTCGCCAAACTCATGGCAGAGCGCGGCATGGATCTGCCTCTACTCATTGGTGGCGCAACCACCTCTAAGGCGCATACCGCAGTAAAAATCGAACCTAAATATGAACATCCCGTGGTCTACGTTAAAGATGCTTCACGTGCTGTTGGGGTTGCACAAAGCTTAATTTCACGTGATTTAAAAGCCGATTTTGCCGCCAAAATTAAAGTGGAATATGAGACCCTGCGTGAAGAGCGCAAAGCCCGCGCCAAGCAGGTTAAGCGTATCTCAATCAACAAAGCCCGTGAGAACCCCTCTATTCCAAATGCCGACTGGGCAGATTTCACGCCTGTAAAACCTACGTTCCTTGGAACAAAAGTACTGAATGATTTCCCACTTGAAAAGCTGCTTGAGCGATTTGATTGGTCACCATTCTTCCAGTCATGGGAATTACACGGCCTCTATCCGCGTATTCTAAAAGACAAGGTAGTCGGTGAAGCCGCTACCAAACTCTTTGCCGATGCCGAGGCGATGGTTAAGCAAATCATTGATGAAAAGTGGTTAACGGCCAAAGCTGTTTATGGCTTCTACCCAGCGAACCGAGTCGGTGACGATATCGAAGTCTACAGTGATGAAACACGTACCGAAGTACTCTACACCTTTCACCATCTACGTCAGCAGGCTGAGAAAAAACGCGGTGGCGCAAACAACTGTCTTTCCGACTTTATTGCCCCTAAGGCCATTGATAATGTCGCAACAGGAATCAGTGATTACATCGGCTTCTTTGCGGTCACGGCAGGCATTGGCATTGATGAGCATATTGAACGATTTGAGAAGGACTTTAATGATTATGAATCCATCATGCTCAAAGCCTTAGCCGACCGTTTTGCCGAAGCCTTTGCCGAAACGCTGCATGAAATTATTCGTAAAGAGGATTGGGGCTATGCGGCTGATGAACAACTGGCTAACGAAGACCTAATTAAAGAACGTTATCAAGGCATTCGTCCTGCGGCAGGCTACCCAGC
>JAADDM010000312.1 GCA_013153955.1 Gammaproteobacteria bacterium
TGCCTTCTCTAATACGACTATCGGTGCTTTTAAGTGCTTCAATGACCAACATTCTTGGAAAACCGTTAAGCTCAGACTCCAGCATTTGATCCGTCATCGGGAACAGGTGTTCAAAAATATGATAGTGACGTAATTTTTCAAAGACCTGAACCGCCACACCACTGTGAAATAGTTTAAGCACCTCTTCGAACATTCTGGCATGCGACACATCCAATAACAGAGGGGCAAGTTCAAAAATCGGCTTTTCTGTCTTCTCTTCAATATTAAAGCCTAACTTAGCAGCAAATCGAATCGCACGAATCATTCGTACGGGATCTTCGCGATAACGCGTCTCAGGATCTCCTATCAGTCGAATAAGCCCATCATCAATATCGTCCAAGCCGCCGGTGTAATCAATGATTGAGTAGTCTTTTATATTGTAATACAACGCGTTAATCGTAAAATCACGTCGCCAAACATCTTCGTCTATTGTGCCGTAAACATTGTCACGTACCAAGCGACCCGTATCATCTACTTCACGCGCCTTACCGGATGCCTTACCATTACGACCAAAACGATCCTTACGATTTGCCTTGCCTTGGTCATCCCCCTGACCACGGAATGTCGCCACTTCAATTAAGGTACGTCCGAAACGAACATGCGCCAATCTAAAACGACGGCCAATTAAGCGGCATTTATGCTTAAAAACTGCCTTAACTTGATCTGGCTCGGCACTCGTCACGACATCAAAATCTTTAGGCTCTAAGCCTAACAATAGATCTCGAACACAGCCTCCAACTAAATGGGCCTCGTAGCCTGCTCGTTTAAAACCGTACAAAACATCTAAGGCGGCTTTATCAATATCACGCCTTGAGATATCGTGTTCATCTCTCGTTAGTACAAAAGGCTCATCGTCATAGTCATGGTGCTCGGTAACCTCTTCAGGCTTTGAGAAAAAAGAGGTGATTTTACGAATAATTCGTTGCATAAATTAGGTTCAGTTTTTGTGTCATAAATTAACGCTCGATTTTACCGTTTTTTACGCAGACTTCAAAGCTTTACCGCATTTAAAACAGAGTTTATCCTTATTTATCAAAGCCTCTCTGTCTCTGTACACCCTATTTACCTGCTAAAGGTGATTAAGAACGCAGCACGTTCGTAGAGATAAAGTCATTGTGCATTGTTATTTACAGCGGAAAATTAGCGTATATTCACCCTGCAAAACAGGGCTAACAGGGACAACTCTGTTACTATATAAAATTGGTTGAACCGTCACTCACAGCCTAATTAAACATCGAGGTTTCAATGCGCACATCTTTAAAACACCCAGTCCTTTCGCTCACTTTAGTGGCCAGTCAATTCGGCTTAATTGCACTTCTTTTATGGCAAGCGCCACTGCCTTTTGACTCTGTTAGCCTGGCCTTTTACCTCGTCGCCACGCTACTCGGCCTATGGGCAGTTAAAACCATGCACCTTGGACACTTTAATATTGTGCCAGACCCCATGCCTGATATTAACTTAGTCACCTCTGGGCCTTATGCCAAAATACGCCACCCAATGTACAGCGCTATTCTGATTTTCTTTGCACCCACAATCATTCATTTTCCCAATCAAATCGTGATAATCCTGTACACACTGTTAGTCATAACACTCATTATTAAGCTTTTATATGAAGAGCGCCTACTGGTCGATAGCTTACCCGGCTACACCGCCTACAAAACTAGAACTAAAAGGCTCCTTCCCTTCCTCTTTTAACGTTTCTACCCAGAACTAGGCCTACCTATCAGCCTGAACAGGGAGGCTTTTACAGAACTAATAGAGGCCATTCTTAGTCAAAGCTCCCAACAATATCGCTAGTTATTTCGGCGATAAAGTGCGAAAATACCGCTCAATTTCAATAGACAAAAAGATTCTCTCTATGAGCGCAACAAAACCAACTCTTTTCAGCGGTATCCAGCCTTCTGGCGATTTAATGCTCGGAAACTATATCGGCTCTATTAAAAACTGGGTGACGATGCAGGACGATTACAACTGCCTTTTTTCACTCGTCAATATGCACGCCATTACCGTTGAGCAAGACCCTAAAGATCTAATGAAACGCAGTTTAGACTTTGTTGCCCTCTATCTCGCAGCTGGGATTGATCCAAATAAGAGTACCGTCTTTATTCAATCTCACGTCCCTGAACACTCTGAGCTTGCTTGGATTTTAAACTGCTCTACTTATATGGGTGAATTAAACCGCATGACGCAGTTTAAGGATAAATCTCAGAAGCACTCACAAAATATTAACGTGGGGCTTTATGACTACCCCGTGCTAATGGCCGCAGATATCCTGCTTTATCAAACCGAGATGGTGCCTGTTGGCGCAGACCAGAAACAGCACCTAGAGTTAACCCGTGATTTAGCGACTCGCTACAATAACCGCTTTGAAAAGGAACTTTTTAAAGTTCCTGAGCCTTTTATTGCACCGACCACTTCGGGGGGCCGAATCATGAGCCTACAAGACCCGCTTTCTAAAATGTCAAAGTCAGACACCAATACAGGAAACTTTATCGGCCTGCTTGATGATCCTAAAACCATTTTAAAGAAGTTCAAAAAAGCGACGACGGATTCAGGTTCAGAGATTCATTACGACATTAAGAACAAGCCCGGCATCTCAAACCTATTGACGATTTATTCCGTTATCAGCGGTCAATCTATTGACAAAGTAGTCGCCTCTTTCGAGGGTAAAATGTACGGTCACTTAAAAGTAGAGTTGGGTGAGCTCGTCGTGGATTATCTATCGCCTATGCAGCAGCGATACCATGAGATTAGAGCGGATGAAACAGCCCTTAAAGCCATTTTAAAGCAAGGTGCGGAGACGGCTAGAACGCAAGCACAAAAAACCCTTAAGTCAGTTCATGAGAGCATTGGCTTCGTTTTACCTTAACCGGTCACCTTACCTCAAAGTCATTAAAACCAAAAAAGCCAGTGGCACTCTGCCACTGGCTTTTTCACCCCCCCTAATCTTTAACGGATTAATTCACACCCAAACACCTGAAAACACAGGAAAAATTTACCATAAAACATCCGTTAAGCTTTGTAGATTAGGATAATCCTCGAACAACCACTCTATTGCGCCCCTGAGCCTTTGCTTCATACAGCGCCTCATCAGAACGCTTTAACAAGCCATCCACCGATTCACCCGCCATAATCTGCGCCAAGCCTAAACTAATTGTCACAGAAAAGTTATCAACCTTGACCCCTGAAGCAACCGCAACTCTAACCTGATCAGCGACTTCAGCCATTTCTTCTAGTGAACCTAATTTACACAGTACTAGAAACTCTTCTCCTCCCCAGCGGCCTACGATACAACCAGCAGGCAAACTCAAGCGAATCATCTCCGCTACTCGTTTAAGCACTTCATCACCAACAGAGTGTCCAAACCGATCGTTGACCTTCTTGAAAAAATCAATATCAATAAACATCACCGAAAAAGGTACGCCCAGTTGTTGATAGATTTCACGTTGAGAAGACAGCTTT
>JAADDM010000183.1 GCA_013153955.1 Gammaproteobacteria bacterium
TTGGGGTAATTAAGCAGGAGCTTGGTTGGCGCTGGGCGCTATATAGTGGAGGCTGGAGTATGTTCTTAGGCTACAGTGTTGCGGTAGGATTTTACCAAATCGCGACCTTTAATCGTCACCCTGAAACAGCGATACTCTGGCTATTAAGCCTCTCTCTCGCAATGCTCTCACTCTATTTGCTATTGCGAACCGTCGGTAAAAAATACCGACGAACGACACCTTAAACGATGGACAACACGCTCGGCTTTACCCATGCAAATCCAAAGAGGACTTGATGATGATTTTACTGGAGATAAAACAGTACATTAAACAACATCATCAAGTCCGCTTTAGCGACATAAAACACCGCTTTGCGTTAAGTGAGAGCGCCGCACAGGCACTGCTAGCGCCGCTTATTCGTCAAGGCTTCGTCTTACGTATTGAGGAGCATCGCTGTACAACAGGCGCGTGCTCTACACACTGTGAAAAAGAGGGGGACAATTCACTCTATCAATGGTTAGAACGCCCCTTAAAACCGCTCTCTGTTCCAATCCAAATTACTTAGAAAAAATGAACTTAGGCCTAAAGATTGCTGTACTATTTCACATAGGGCGTATTCTTTTCAAGACCGCCCTTCATTTTAAAACGCTTAAAAGAGGCTGTTAGTCGCATGAATAAATGGTTTAGAAAAGGCAACTCTAGACGCTATCACCGAGTAGATATGCCCGTGAGATTTTTTCTCATTCCCAGCTCGCCTATTAAGGATAAAGATATTTATGCGACGGGGACGGATTACTTTCCTCCCAGCTTGCAACGCCAAATCCAAGCCAAAAAAGAACTTACAAGACAAGCTGTTTCTCGCATTCAGGAACAAAATGAAATTTTGACAGAGATCTTTGAGGAGATGATTCAGTTTATTGAGTTTTTTGGACGCTGTGCCGTGTCTATTTCCCAGGGGCAAAGCCCTAAAAAAGACCCTCAATATTGGATGAGCGTTAAAGAGCACTTAAAAGGCTTTAAAACCATCGTTAAAATTAAAGCATCCTCTCCTAAGACCTATCAATATTTGCAGATGATAGAGATTAAATACCTCACCTTTTTAAAAAGAATGATTTACAGCATTAACCACTCCACCCCCACCCATTTTGAAGTGGAAGGCGACCTACCGGTTGGGTTTAAGGTAGATGAAATGATGACCATTTTTAAATCGACTAAATTTAGTAAAATTCCATTGGTTCAAGCCATCCTCAATCTGTCTGAATTTATGGAGTCGTATCTAGAGGTATATCGCCAAATTAATGCCGATAATTATCTCAAACAATATCCTCAAGAGTGGCCTTTACAAATTGCCAATGTCAGTGCCAGCGGAATCGCACTATTGCTCAACAAAAAGTTTGAACAGTATATGCGCGTTGATATTCATATTTATATAGAGAGCCTAGACAAAGTGCTCGATTTTGACGGCAGTGTGGTCGATATAAGAACCGATGAATCCACTCAAAAAGAACGAGTCGCCATTAATTTTGAATTTCCTGAAGGCCACCTACAAGATATTTTACAGCTCGAAATTCAAAAACAAGAAGTCAAAGAATGCATGAAATTTGACCTCTCTTAGATCTGTTTCTTTCCTAACCCTTTCATCAAAAAGTGAGTAAATCATGCCCGGTAGCAGCCACGAAGTTGACCCTAGTTTTATGGACGCACTGCCTCTCAATATTCGAGAGCCAGCCCTCGATTTGATTCGGTTTTCTAGCTTAAAAGATATGCTAGAAATGCGCGTTGAAGCACCTGATGCCTTTCTTCAAGACAAGTATGAGTTAAGTACCGAGCAGTGGAATGTCATTCTAAATGCGGTGATCTTGACTAAAATCAGTTATTTTCACATTGAAAAGACGTTTCCAAATCGTTATATCGACAAGCTGTTTGAAATTGCCGCTTTTGCATATGATATGCAAGGCAAAAATGTCGGCGAGCTTTATCAAGCCTTAATCAATGAGCATCCTCAAATGGCTGATTGGATAAAACGCGCTTTAATTGTCAAACAGCAGAACCTAAAAATGGCACAGGCTAGGACATAAGCCTCCGCGATAGGCTAATGCGAAAGTGCCACGACAGACATCGCATCTCGCAACTCTTTATGCTGTAAAAACAGTGAGATTTTGCGTACTTCTTCCCCTGTTAGTAGTTCAAACTCGACGCCAAGTTTATGTGCACCAGCAACATCATCCTCTCCCCGAGAGACCACTTTGGCTCGGCAGATCATTGTATCGCCCTTCAAATTCATAAAAACCTCTAACCGACTAAATAGGGCATACTCATCTCGAGTATCCACGCTGAATCCTCCTGCACTCAAGTTAACTTGGTACAGAGGCCAGTTATTCGGGTGTGATCTTTTATGATAAGCCTGCTTTAAGCGATTTAGCACGGTGGTGTGAATCTGTAACTTGTTAACCATCAAGTCCAAAAACTGAGCAGGCAACACACCTGCATCGGCTAATTTATCTAAGTTAGCCACATAGGCTTCAGAGGTAAACTCACTCTGTAAAGGGGCCGGGTAAAGGAATATATTTCCTTCAATACTATTATCAACCACCGAATGAAGCTCTGTAATACATGCATCGATCGCTTTGTACACCCCCAAAATCAGAGGTGCAATTTTTGAACCTGTCTGACATTTAGGAGGGCAAAACTTGTGGTCCGCTTTTAGCCTAAATTGATAATCCCCTGCTCGGCGAGGGTCATTAGACTCAATGAGGTATTGAAGTAACCAGCTCATATAATCTAAACGATGCTTCAATACATAAAAGACTTCATGTGCATTTGATCCTGCATCAAAGAGCTTATCTAAACAGTCAGATAGCTGTCCACTGACTATTTGAAGGCGCATCTCCTCATCGGGCAGAATCAATCGGTTTCTTGCTGCTCCCAAATAGTGACCATAACGATCTACAGCCTCAAAGTGCATTGGAATCATCACGTTATATCTAAAATAGCGTCTGGCATTTGCCATGTTCAACTTTCCTTAACACTAAATGGTAAACTTCAATTAACTGAATGATACGGGCTAACGACGTCTAGGTGTCAACGCATGACACACACAGCCCTCAAAGCGAAATGCTTGACCAAACCCTTTCACATAACCTCCGCTTTCAGGCGTAAGTTGCACTAAGTGAAAATCTGGCAACGAGGTTAACATTTGAACCACCTCTCCAAACTGCTGTTCAAACAGCGACAAAACAATCGAATAATTAGCCTCTTTTTTTGCAACTAAACGGGGGATAGCCTGTAAACTTAAACGCTCTCTTGCAAACATCTGTTCTGTCTCACGCTCATCAGAGATAAGCAAACAACTCACCAAGCCGTTGTGCTTACTTACCGAGAATGGTGGGGTTGTCGTTTCAGATAACATGCCTAAAATATTCTGCGTATGCTGTGCTAATTCACTAATAAAGAGATATAAATATCCCTCTGAATCTGTCACAAAAGGCGCGGCACTGGTTTCAATCAGGCCTGCTTGATTATAAGTGCTCAGAACTAAGCTCTTACGACTGGCAAAAAAGGCCTGACACTGCTGTTGATTTGTCATCAATATTGGCCAATTACAGAGTTAATGTTTTGGTTAACCAAGCAGCGATGTCAGCAATCTCTTCCGCACACACTTGATGCTCCATGGGATAAGCGCGCCACTCAAGCGAATAGCCTTGCTGGGTAAGCTGCTGTGCAGAGTGCTCGCCAACGGCCAAGGGAATGACATTATCAAAGGTTCCGTGGGTCATCAATATCGACACTCGCTTATTCTGCTTAAAATCCTCAACTAAAGGGCAGTAAGTCGATAGCGCCATGATGCCTGCCAGAGATTTTTCATAGGTCAGTCCTGCATGTAAAGCGATTAGCCCACCTTGTGAAAAGCCTGCAAGCACAATTCTATCTGCGGCAATGCCCTGCTCAACCTGAGTATTAATTAACACCTCAATCTGACGACAAGAGGTACGAATCCCCTGCTCATCAACGTCGCTCAAAAAATCAGGGGTGCGAATGTCATACCAAGAGCGCATCACCATCCCCCCATTAATCGTCACAGCCTGTTCCGGGGCATGCGGAAAAATAAAACGCACACCACTGTTTTCAGGCAGCTCCAGAGAGGGTACGATGCCAGCAAAATCATGGCCGTCAGCGCCTAAGCCATGTAGCCAAATAACGGCGGAAGTCGCCGTTTGCTTAGGTTCAAGTATGATTGGTTGGTCTAGGCTCGCTTCTTGCATCGTCTGTCGCTCATTTCTGATAAAATAGTCCTCATTTTAAGGGATGCAGTTCTCTTTGCACACATTTCTAAGCGGGTTTGTCCACATTCCCCTGAATGAAGCTCCGTGCAAGTGCCTGCAAACCACCACAACGGTTGGATCTTATGCGTTATACAGTCTCTCTACTTATGTTAAGTTTTACAGTCACACTGCTTGGCTGTGGTAAAAAAAGCCCGCTAACGTTACCAGAGGCCAATCAACACAACCCTGCTCAGACAGAAACCTCAACTTATCGCCATGCAGCAGACCCTGCATTACGTTTAATTGCTTTTCAGGACATCAAATGACACACGCTTTTCACTATCAAAACAACCACTTTTATGTAGAACAAGTCGCTTTAGAAAGCCTTGCTAAAGAGCACGGTACGCCGCTTTATGTTTACTCTAAAACAGAGTTTGAAAGCCGTTGGCAAGCATTTGATCAAGCCTTTGGTGCACAACCTCACCTAGTCTGCTATGCAGTTAAAACCAACTCAAACTTAGCGGTACTGCAAAGTTTAGCTAAGCAAGGAGCAGGCTTCGACATTGTTTCACAAGGTGAGCTTGAACGTGTTTTACGTGCCGGTGGCGACCCTAAAAAGGTGGTTTTTTCGGGGGTTGCCAAAAAATCTGCTGAAATTCAGCGTGCACTTGAAGTGGGAATTCGCTGCTTTAACATCGAGTCTCATGCCGAGCTAGACCGCATTCAGGCCGTCGCACAATCGATGAATCTGATCGCCAACATCTCTATTCGCGTAAACCCCGATGTGGATGCTCAAACGCATCCCTATATTTCAACCGGCTTAAAGGGTAATAAATTTGGGGTAGACATTAACACCGCACCCGAGCTATATGCTGATGCCAGCGCCTGCTCTCATATCAATCCTGTCGGAATAGACTGTCACATCGGTTCTCAGCTAACCGAAATAAGCCCGTTTATAGATGCGCTTGATCGTGTTTTGAGTCTTAAAAAGACCCTGTCTGAGATGGGCATTGATATTCACCACCTTGACCTTGGCGGTGGACTGGGCATTCAGTACACCGATGAAGTACCGCCTGCGATTGCAGACTACATTCAAGCCCTAGTGAGTCATCTTAATGATTCAGAAATTGAAGTCATCATTGAGCCTGGCCGTGCCATTGCTGGCAATGCAGGCGTATTAATTACCGAAGTGGAATATCTCAAACCAACCGAGCATAAAAACTTTGCCATCATTGATGCTGCCATGAATGACTTGATTCGCCCAGCACTCTATCAAGCCTATCAAGACATCGTGCCGCTTACCCCTAGAACAGATGGCGTGGAAGCGGTATGGGACTTAGTCGGCCCCGTCTGTGAAACGGGCGATTTCCTAGGAAAAGACAGAACCCTTAACCTAAAAGCAGGCGATTTATTGGCCGTTAAATCTTCAGGCGCTTACGGATTTACCATGAGCTCAAACTACAACACGCGCCCACGTGCCGCCGAAGTGATGGTACAAAACGACCAGACCTGGTTAATTCGCCCCCGTGAAACCTATGAAGACCTAATGGGCAGTGAAGTATTGATTTAATCTCTTAGAATGCTTTATAGGCGCTTAAATCGGTCTATAAAGCATAACGTCTAAATTATTTAGAAGCATGAAAACCAAAACAATCAGGCCTCTTATAAGCCTTTTAGGTAACAATCTAAATGACCCCTATCTCCCTTAAAACCTTTTGAAGACCCTTTAATGACCTTTTAACAGTTACCCTGTCAGGAAATATTGTGATTTCAAAACTTCTTTATTGGCTAGGCATCATCAGCTTCTTTTTGGTATTAGCCGTTTTCTATTTACTAGAGAAGTGATGCGCGCTTATTCATTAAATTCATAGCCAGCGCATCATATAACCTAATTGATGAACTCTATTTTTGTTCTGACCCTGAACTCTTTTACTGTTTGGCGATCCAGAAATGTAGGTCAGAGAGCTGTTTCGCTTCTGGAAGGCAATTATCTTCTCCTCGTACTCTTAGAAGCTGTATTGATTGAGAAGATCTATCAGGGTTTGATGCAACCTGAATCAGCGCCCCCCACACCCCTTTCTCGTCTTTCCAAACCAGTAGTTGCTTGGTTGAATTGGCGAGCTTATCCACACGTATTGCCTCAGCTTCTGAAGGATAATCTAGCCACCAGTTATGGTGTTGCTTGACGCTGAGGGCCAACCAATCTTTCCAGTCTATAAGGCTTACAATCTCGCTGCTAAGTCTCTGCTCAAGCCTTGCCACTTGCTCTTTTTCAGTTATCTCTTCACATGGTAGAGTATCCGCCTGATTATCTTTCCGAACGCTTTGATGTTGCTGAACAAATAGCTGTTTAGAGAGATTTAACCAGGTCTGGTAGTGTTCAGATACCTCAACTAAATATCGGCTTTCGCCCACTTTATCGAGTTCACTTTGTGGCAGATTCAGGACGTCTGCTAACCGGTAAGTATCTTCAAGCTGGGCTAGCATAGCTTTACACTGCATGGGACGGCAAGGCAGCTTTGCCAAGGCATGATGTAGACGAGAGCCAATGAGTTCAGGAAATCTAGCGGCCAGAGATAGGGCCATCGAATTAATTCGGGGCAGCGCCTGAAGTGCGGTTAAACGTTTGTCGTCTAACAGACAGATTTCAACCTGCTCAGAAATTTCATCATTTACAAATCGAAGACGTAGGTTTCTTAGAAATTTAACCGTCTCCTCTTTGCCAGGCCAACCAACCTGCGATACGATCTGTTGACGCTTTCCAGAAAGCAGTGCCACAATCTCAGGCTCTTGTAAGTCGCGATTGATTAACCGCCAAGCGAGCATCGGCGCATGGTCAAGTAGCTCTAATACCTGCGGATATTTACCTGAATAGTGCAACAAACGAAGCTGATGGGTTGGAAACAGGGCACAGCTATCCTGTACCCATTGTGGAATCTGTTTACGCCAATAGGATAAGTCAGAGTAGTTAGACCACTCGAGTACTTTGAGCTGACTAGGATAGTCGGGAATAGGTAGGGAGCTCATGGTCAAAGCGTCCCAACTTGGGACACTAATCACACCCAGTTTGGGAAGTACTTTACGACAGTCAATCCAAAGAGTTTGCTCTGAAGCATCCCAAAAACAGTGTTGTGCAAGCTGCTTTTGCTGAGCATCAATAACAGAGAAACTGTGTTTTTTAGGGGGCTGAATAGAGTGATTCATCCCCTTAAACACGCTGTGGAGTGCTTACCAAGTTGGGCTAACCTTAAAGAAAAGCGTCTTGATGTATTCTGTTTCTGGAATTGCAGGGTGAATGGGATGATCTGGCCCTTGATGACCCTGTTCAAACAACTGAACATTACGGTCAATATGACGTGCTGCTGACTGAACGGCTGTCAGTAGGTTGTCACGTGTCATGTGATGTGAACAAGAAGCGGCGACTAAAATGCCGTCTTTTTCTAACAGTCTCATGGCAATTTCATTAATACGACGGTAGGCTTCTGAACCTTTCTTGAAGTCTTTTTTGCGCTTGATAAAAGCGGGGGGATCTACAATCACCACATCAAACTTTTGACCATCAGCACGCAGTGCATTCAATACATCAAAAGCGTTCCCTTGAATGGTCACCAGCTTTTCAGCCACGCCGTTTAAAGCAGCATTGGTATCAACGCCATCCAGCGCAAACTCAGAGGAGTCAACACAGGTGACCTCTTCTGCGCCTGCATTGGCGGCAGCAACGCCCCAGCCACCAAGATAACTAAATACATCTAATACGCGCTTGCCTTTTACCATGGTCTGTAAACGGCCACGTGCCATGCGGTGATCATAGAACCAACCTGTTTTTTGACCACCTTCAACGGGAATAGAGAATTTTGTGTC
The DNA here is from genome assembly GCA_013153955.1 of Gammaproteobacteria bacterium. Lineage (GTDB taxonomy): Bacteria > Pseudomonadota > Gammaproteobacteria > Thiomicrospirales > Thiomicrospiraceae > Thiomicrorhabdus. The sequence goes on from JAADDM010000183.1 coordinate 8,103, forward strand.
GTTCTCTTCGATGATTAACTCATCTGGCATCTCACCAAGTACCACTTCCTCGTATAACGCTAGGCCTTCTAACTTACGGCTTTGAGTATCATTTTTCATCACAATCGCTTGAGGGTGATACAAGTTATCTATAATTTGGACAATGTCGTCTTTAACCACTTCCATCCCTGCCGTGGTAATTTGCACGGCAAATACATCACCAAAACGATCAATCACCAGGCCGGGTAGTCCGTCAGAATCACCAAAAACTAAACGATAAAAAGGCTTATCAAAGCTCATCTCACGTAAGTCTTGTGCGGCTTGAATACGCTTTTTTAGAAACTTCATATTCAGTTCAAGCTTTGGACTACGGCTTAATACACGCGCGCAAATCAAGGTGTTTGGATTCACAAACCCCATCCCTAACGGCTTACCATTTGAGGCTTCAATAATCACCTGTTGCCCAGCTTCAAAGCTCTTTAGAGGAGTTGCAACAATATCAACTTCATTGCTAAATACCCAAACATGACCCTGTTTGATTCGACGATCTTCGTTCTTTTTTAATCTTAGGCTTGCGAGTTGCGTACTCATAATGGTCTTCTTTTTTTAAAGTGGGTAAAACAAAGAGAGAGGCATTGCGCCTCTCTTCTTTAAATAATCTGTTCAAGCATTAAGCTAAGCGTTAGCCATCAATCAGTGCCTGATAATCTGAATCTGAGAGTAACTCTTCAAACTCAGTTTCATCGTGCGGTGCGATTTTAAATAGCCAGCCGCTGTCGTAAGGTTCATCGTTAATCAATTCTGGCTCATCTTCTAATGCTTCGTTAATGGCAATGATTTCACCACTAATCGGCGCATAGATATCAGAAGCGGATTTAACGGACTCTAAAGACATGACTTCATCTTCGGGCTGAGCATAGCCTCCCAACTCAGGGAAGGTCACACTCATCATCTCTCCCAATGCTTCTTGGGCAAAGTCGGTAATGCCTACGACTGCATGTCCGTCTTCATTGATATAGACCCACTCGTGTGTCTCTGCATACTTAAGATGACTCGGTAAAACGCTCATTGCTTATTACTCCTAAACTGAATGAGAAAATCATATCATTATTTGTCTATATTGCATAACAAGAACGCCAATAAACACGTTATTAAATCCGCTGCGATCCCTTTAGGACTAACGGCGCTTACTAAAGCTAAGGCAAGGGTTATTCAGTTGCCAATACGACTCTATTTCGACCCCGTTCTTTTGCTAAATAAAGAGCTTGATCAATCCGTTTTAACAAGGTTTTTTCACTGTCCCATTTGGTAATATGCGCCACACCAAAGCTGACGGTTAAAGGCGTAGGAAACTCTTCAGAAGAGCTATTGGCAATGATCTCTCTTAACCGTTCCGCAGTCTGTTGTGCTTCGGAAAGCTCTGTTTCTGGCAGAATAATCATAAACTCTTCTCCGCCAAAGCGACATAACATATCGGTATCTCGTAGCTGAGATTGAACGAGATTGGAGAGCTCTATTAAGACTCTGTCGCCAACATCATGTCCAAAGGTATCATTGACCTGTTTAAAATGATCGACATCAAACATAATCAGAGATAAAGGGGTTTGATAACGATGTGCTCTCTGAATCTCTTTTCGTAAATTACGATTAAAATAGAGTCTATTAGAGATTCCTGTGAGCGCATCGGTTAAAGAGAGTTGTTCTAGTTGCTCTTTATAAAGCTCTTCACGGGTAATATCGAGCAGTAAGATCGTAAATAACACTTTATCCAAACTGTGCATAGAGGTTACTTTGACTCTAAAGTAGTGCGGTTCTCCTGCCTGATAAATTTTTGCGATATGGTTAACACTCGGATGGTTTGCAACATATTCATACCATGTTACACCCGCCATTGTTTTCTGAAGATAACCCTCTTCAGCCGCGAAAGTCTCACTGATACAGCCATATTTTTTCAAAAATGCTTCAAGTGATTCAACTTCAGTGTAAAACTCAAAGAAGTGTTGGTTTGCCTCGACAATACCGGTGCGATCAGAGACAAAAATAATCTCAGAAGCGGAGTTTAAGACTTGCTGGTAATACTCTTTTTGTTGGTCTGATTGGCGCTTAAAGAGGTAAACAAAAAACAAGCCTACCAAAAGAACAAACAGAACAATCATGCCATAAAGCATCTTTTCAGCCAGCTTGTCTACCATTTGAAAGTTCACTTCGTCGGGCTGCGAAAAGGTATACCAAACCCCTAGGCGCTCGCCTTTCTCATTTATAATAAGATGCCTTCCAAGTACATAAGCGCCACTGACATAGTATCCTGAGTCATGCGCAACATGCACATCTTGGGCTTCTTCAAGCGAGCGTTTTTCAAGTGCTTTCAGGTGTCGTGGCCGAGCCTCTTTATTGACGACGTAGTGGCCTTTTATAAACAGCCCCGTTCTGGCTTTTGTAAGCTGGCCTTGATAACGTTTATCGACCAATACAACCGACTCCACCCCTCTTTCTGACTTTAGGCGCTCTGTTAAACTTTCAAACTGAGAGATGACTTCGACAATACCCAGCAACTTTTTTTGTTTATCAAAAATAGGCACCATTGACTTAAAGGCCAACGAGAATTTACCCACACCTAAAGTCTTAAATACACGAGGGTTTGCAATCATCTCAATGACATCTTTACGGACGGATGAGAGATCATCCCCCTTTTTAGAGGTCCAGCTTCTGAATAGGCTAATCCCTTTTGGGTCTATGACCTGAACCCATAATTCACCAAATTCGGTGTAGTCGGCAAAATGCTGAGTCAATGATTTTATGCTATTTTCAGCTGAAACCGTGTCACAGTCATCACATAAAAAACTTTTAATTTGAGGATTTTCAGAGAGGGTTAACGCGATCGCAATCGAAGTATTTCCCTTACTTGAAATAAGTGCATTAATCTCCCCTCCAAGCTGCTTTTCGTACACCATTAAGGCCTCGTGCTCTGCTCGCGATTTACTCGTGCTGTAAAACCAGTACGAGAGCGTTGACAACAGTATGCTTAATAGCACAACGATGCTGATTGCCTTTTTATTGAACATGGAGTCTCCTTGGTTTAAGGGTGCGAAAAAACGCGGAAATAGATTACCTTATTAGCATTACTGAACACCCCATAAATAAATCATGCGCTTGCCCAATCATTTATACAATAAGCAAACTTTACACCAACCATATTAATTTTGGTGTTATAGAAAACGTACCGACATAAAAAAAGCCGCTCCCAACGAAATTGGGGCGGCTCAGTCATCATTCACTAAACGTCAATAAAAAGATTTTTACGCGTTAAATTTACGCTTCTTTAGCCTCATTTTTTTCTTTATGTAAATGAACATCCATTTGAGGGTAAGGAATTGAGATACCTGCTTCGTCAAAAGCCAGCTTTACTTTTTCATTCATATCCCACATAACTGCCCAGTAGTCGCCTGAGTCAGTCCATGGACGAACAATAAAGTTAACGCTGCTATCAGCCAGTTCAGACAAAGCAACCACCGGAGCTGGCTCTGCATGAATTCGGCTGTCTTCTGTGACGAGCTTTTCTAGAATTGATTTTGCTTGACGAATATCATCGTCATAGCCAATCCCAAATACCATATCAACACGACGTGTATCACGCGCAGAGAAGTTAGTAATCGCACCAGCATAAATGCTACCGTTCGGGACAATCACTTCTTTGTTATCGCCTGTACGCATGGTTGTGCTAAAGATTTGAACATTCTCCACCACGCCAGCAACCCCACCGGCGTCAATGAAATCACCGCTTTTGAAAGGCTTAAACAGAAGAATCATCACACCAGCAGCAAAGTTCTGCATTGAACCCTGTAGCGCCAGACCAATGGCTAAACCTGCAGCTGCGATAAGGGCAACCAGAGAAGAGGTATCTACGCCTAGCTGATCTAATGAAGCGATAATAACAAATAGCAACAACACAGAGTTAACAATAGAGGCGATGAAGTTAATCAACATTTCATCCATGCCTTTAGAGCGACCCAGTACCTTTTTAAGTAGGTTGACCACTAACTTGATAACAAACTTACCCACAACAAAAATGACGATTGCCATAGCAATTTTAATGCCCCAAGGCATTGCATAATCATTCATAATTAAATCTAAATCCATCTGACTTCCTTTTTTGTATAAGGCCTTTTCGGTTGAAAGGCTTCTAATCCATTATTTAACAATAATGGCTAAAATATCCCTTCGTGCCTAGGCCTTCAAATTTAATAGCACATTACGACTATTTCGTAATAAGTGTTCCCACGCCTTCGTCTGTAAAGACTTCCAGCATTACGGCGTGCTCAACGCGTCCATCAATAATGTGCGAAGAGTGCACCCCATTTTGAACCGCTTCTAATGCACACCGAATCTTAGGTAACATTCCTCCGTAAATTGTACCATCCTCTACGAGCTTATCGACACTCTCTGCATTTAACCCTGTTAAAAGGGTACCCTCTTTATCTAACAGGCCAGCCGTATTGGTCAATAACATTAGCTTTTCAGCATTCAGCGCCTCGGCCACCTTACCTGCAACTAAGTCCGCATTGATATTATAAGAGCGACCATCTTTGCCTACACCTACTGGTGCAATAACGGGAATAAAATCCCCCGCTATTAATAAATCTAATACATTGGTGTTAATTGTTTCGACTTCGCCCACATGGCCTAAATCAATAATCTCAGAGACCTCTAATTCAGGTGCATTACGTTTCATCTGCATTTTAGTGGCACTGATTAAGTTGCCGTCTTTACCCGTTAGGCCCACCGCGTTTCCGCCATACTGGTGAATTAGGCTCACAATTTCTTTGTTCACTTGTCCACCTAACACCATCTCAACCACATCCATGGTCTCAGTATCGGTCACGCGCATGCCCTGAATAAACTCTGACTCTTTACCAATACGCGCCAGTAAGTTGCCAATTTGAGGGCCGCCGCCGTGAACAACCACAGGGTTCATGCCCACCAGTTTCATCAAAACGATGTCTCTTGCAAAGCCTGCTTTTAAGGCTTCATCAACCATCGCATTTCCGCCATACTTAACGACAATCGTTTTGCCTGAAAAACGTTGAATGTACGGTAGCGATTCAGCCAATACCGAGGCGATATTTTGCGCTTGTTCTTTATCTAAATTCATGGTGTTTTGGGGTCTCATAGGACGTTCTCATAAAGGGGGAAGGTTATCGAACTAAAATTTTCTTAGGCGTTCAACACGCCTAACTCAGCGAGCCTTTTGTACGGGTGAAGGCGAGATAAGCATGGGCGTTTTAGCCATTGTAATCCGTCGATTCACTCGTGCAAAGGTCTCCATTAGTCTCTAAAGTTATTAAACTGCAAAGGTAAATCAAGGTCTTCCATGCTCCGCAACATCTGCATCACTGCCTGAAGATCATCACGTTTTTTGCCCGTCACACGCACACTGTCACCTTGACCTGCGGTTTGAACTTTAAACTTGCCGTCCTTAATTGCCTTAATCACCTTCTTAATCATCGGTGCGTCTAGGCCCTCTTTCATCTCAATCTCTTGTTTGGCCGTTTTCAGTTGAACATCAGCATCCTTAGCTTCCATACACTTAACATCAATGCCACGGCGGTTTGCTTTCTGTACCAAAATATCAAACATCTGATCTAGTTGAAAATCGGACTGCGTAACCATCGTAATGGTGGTGTCTTTTAGCTCAAATTTGGAGTCCGTTCCCTTAAAGTCATAACGGGTCGTGACCTCTTTATTGGCTTGGTCTAGCGCATTGGTTAATTCATGTTTATCAAGTTCAGAAACAATATCAAATGAAGGCATTTTTTACTCCGACGATGCTACTAGGCTGGATTGTTTTAAATGCATGAGATTACCACCGCACACAATGTAAACGATCAGCCTGTAATTTAATTTTAAAAAAGATGCGTTATTTTAGCATTTATTGTGCGCATTGCACGAGAAGGGCGGCCGTAAAAAATCTAACCCTTTCAATTACTCCGTCAGCGGATATATCAACCGATATAATAATCCTCTATTTTTTAAACCCTATGCTGATTCACGTGACTGATACTTTACCTAAACCCGAATTTTCGCCCCAAATCGCCCATATTGCACAAGCCGTACAACCGTTTCATGTGATGAAAATACTCGCTCAAGCCAAGGCGCTTGAGGCGCAAGGCCGCTCGATTATTCATATGGAAATTGGTGAACCAGATTTTGCCTCACTGCCCTGTGTCCATCAAGCTGCCAGTCAGGCTGCTGCCCAAGGGCTCACACACTACACGCCCACTATGGGGCTCCCTGCATTAAGAGAGAAGCTGGCTGAATTTTACGGCACTTTCTATCACGCCACGGTCTCCGCTAACAACATAATGATTACCCCGGGCTCCTCAACCGCTCTGCAAATTGTCTTAACCGCACTCATTAACCCCGGCGACAAAGTGCTACTGGCCGACCCTGCTTACCCGTGTAACCGTCAATTTGTCCGCCTACTACAAGGTAAGGTGCTTGCCGTACCGGTAACCGATGAACAAGGCTACCAGCTCTCGCTTCAATCCCTCAAAGCGCACTGGCAAGCGGGAATTAAAGCAGTGATGGTCGCCAGCCCTGCCAACCCAACAGGTACGGTGATTGAACAAGCAGAGTTGCTGGCAATGGCGCAATTTTTAGCTGAAAAAGATGCTTATTTTATTGTTGATGAAATCTACCAAGGTCTGGTTTACGGCCGCCCAGCCGAATCCATACTGGCGCATGACAACCTGCCTGACAATGTGATTGTCATCAACTCTTTCTCAAAGTTCTTTGGCATGACAGGCTGGCGTTTAGGTTGGTGTGTTGCCCCAGATCACTTGATACCCGTATTGGATAGACTCGGACAAAATATATTTCTCGCCGCCCCCACCCCCTCACAATACGGCGCACTGGCGGTACTGGAAGACGAGGCGCTCGCTGAGTTAGAACAGCGCAGACAGACCTTTGAAACCCGACGCAACACCCTATTTAATGCGATGCAACAAGCAGGGTTTTCCTTAAAGGTACGGCCTCAAGGGGCATTTTATCTTTATTGGGATGTGTCAGAATTGACCGAGGATGCTGAACAGTTTTGCGCAGATCTATTACAAGCGAAAGGCGTGGCACTCACCCCGGGACGGGATTTTGGCGACTATCAAGCCAAACAGCACGTGCGGTTAGCCTACACCACAGAGGTCGATAAGCTGGTATTGGCGGTTCAATATATCCGTGAGTTTGTGAAGGCATTCAAAGGAAGCTAATCAAATAGTAGGTTGTTATAGTATTAGTTCAATGGTTAATCACATTAAAGACAATAACCCCAGCTATCTTGTTGTATGCCTTTTTATGGCAACAACAAACAGCCAAATTAGCGCCGACATCAATACTGAGTAAATCAAACCGATGAAACGTATTCCTTCTGGAAAGCTTTTGGCAAACAATGGAAAGTGACTAGCTGCCTGATTTAAGAAAAGCGCATAACTGTACAGACCGCTTGTCTCATCAATATAAAAACTTTTTGCACTCACCATACAGGCAAACACCAAAGTTAAGACAATCATCCAAGCTAATGAATAAGTATAGTTTTGGCCAAAAGAAGAACCAAATTGATTAAACCTATAAATCAACTTTGTAAAACCACTGCTCTCGACCTTCATGCGATCCATCTCAAATGAATAAAATTTATGTGCCTCTAAATAATTACCGGTTGAATCAAAAGCCTGCTTAATTATACGGAAGGTTTCTCTATTACTTTCTTTATTAACCTCTGCTCCTAAAAAATTAAGCGCTCCAACGACATTAATTTTTTCAATATCTAACTTG
>JAADDM010000040.1 GCA_013153955.1 Gammaproteobacteria bacterium
TGGGCTTTCTTAACCATCGGTATCGCATTGGGAAGTTGGTGGGCTTACTATGAACTTGGCTGGGGCGGTTGGTGGTTCTGGGATCCTGTTGAAAACGCCTCTTTACTGCCTTGGATTATCGCCACTGCCTTAATTCACTCTTTAAGCATTACTGCAAACCGCGGTACTTTTCAGTCATGGACACTGTTATTGGCAATACTCGCCTTCTCACTTAGCTTGCTGGGAACATTCTTAGTACGCTCTGGTGTATTAACCTCCGTGCACGCTTTTACGAGTGATCCATCACGTGGTGTCTTTATCCTAATCTTCCTTGTCGTCGTCGTGGGCGCCTCTCTGTCCCTCTATTCAGCGCGGGCACACCTAGTGACAAAGCGTAAAAAATTCAACCTGATTTCAAAAGAGTCGGCACTGTTGCTGAACAATGTCATCTTGATGGCGATGATGGCAACCGTTCTATTGGGAACGCTCTACCCGCTCATACTGGACTCTCTCGGTCTGGCTAAAATTTCAGTAGGCGCCCCCTACTTTAATACAGTCATGTTGCCACTGACTATTCCACTCGCTATTTTCATGGGCATTGGATTCTTTACCTATTGGCGTGAAGACAGTCAGAAACGCTTAATGCAGAAACTCTGGCTACCTTTAGTTGCCAGTCTGTTGGTTGCATTCTCTGTTCCGCTGTTATTAGTTCCAGAATTTAATGGACTGGCCAGTTTAGGCCTCTTCATGAGCAGTTGGATCGCGTTTACCGCTTTGATGTACCTACTTAAACAAAATGCACCTGGTCTGGTTAAACCAAGCTTTCAAACGGCAGGCTCCGTCTTAGCCCATATTGGATTTGCAGTCACTTTAACCGGCATCACCTTAACCTCCGTATACAGCATTGAAAAAGATGTTCGACTGGAAAAAGGTCAAAGCTACACCATTAATGAGTATGAGTTCCGATTTATTGGGGTTGAGCAGAAACAAGCTCAAAACTATTTAGCCTCAGCAGGCCATATTCAAGTCTATCAAGAGGGGGTCTTTTTAACAGACTTATATCCGGAAAAGCGAACGTATATGAGCCAAGCGATGCCGATGACCGAAGCCGGCATTGATGCACAGCTCTCAAGAGACCTGTTCGTCGCATTGGGCGAAAAAATTGGCACACCTAAGGACAACCAAAGTGGTGAGCAGGCATGGAGCGTACGTGTCCAATACAAACCCTTTGTACGCTGGGTTTGGTTAGGGGCTATTTTAATGTCTATTGGTGGCATCATGACGCTACTTCAACGTAGACATAAAAAAGCTCAAGTTGAACACCAAGCGAACGAGACCACTGCATGAAAAAGAACATGCTGCCTTTAACAATATTCACCGTATTGGTTGGTTTTTTGGCGATTGGACTCACCATCGACCCAACAGAACTGCCCTCCCCTTTGGTGGGCAAACCTGCAGCGGAGTTTGAACTTAAGAAACTCTATTCAGAAGAGACATTCTCTCCCTCTCAGCTCAAGGGCGAACCATGGATTTTGAATATTTGGGCATCTTGGTGCGTCTCTTGTAAACAAGAGCACACCCTATTGGTTGAATTTTCCAAACAAAATAGCACCACAATCGTGGGCCTAAATTACAAAGATACCACGCCCGAAGCAATGCTCTGGCTATCTGAACTCGGTAACCCGTACCAGATAACCATTGAAGACCCAAAAGGTCGTGCAGGCATTGATTGGGGGGTTTATGGCGTACCTGAAACCTTTGTGATGGATGCCCAAGGCATTATTCGTCATAAATTTACAGGCCCCTTAACCCAAGAGAGGATTGATAACACCCTTATCCCTCTACTTACGCAGCTTAAATCAGGTCAACCATGAGACAAATTTTAGTTCTTATCCCCCTTGCGCTCGTTAGCTTACTGCTGATAAAGCCCGCACAAGCCGCTATTGAAACCTATCAATTTGAAACGCTTCAACAAGAAGCAGATTACAACGTGTTAATTGATGAGCTTCGCTGTTTAGTCTGCCAAAACCAAAACCTAGCAGACTCAAATGCAGATTTAGCCAAAGACCTACGGACGCAGGTCTACAAAATGATTACGACAGAGCAGGCTGATAAAGAGACCATCGTCAGCTACATGGTCGACCGGTACGGAGACTTTGTCCTCTACAAGCCGCCAGTAAAAAACCAAACCTACTTTCTATGGGGCGGCCCCCTTATCTTTTTAGGGCTAGGTTTCTGGTTTGTATTCAGACTGTTTAAACAAGCAAATGAATCTGACGATATGCAAGAAAATAATGCGTCTGACGAACAAACAGCTATCAAGGACAAGGATTAATAAAATGACAACAATGACACTTTGGTTTACAGGACTCTTGATTGCCGCGCTGGCGATTCTACTCCTACCCCTGCTAAAAGGGATAAATAAAGAGACTGATTCGAATTTAGATACCGCTTCAACGCCAAATAGAACCAAACAAAGCATGATTGCAGTTGCAGTCTTTGTGCCTATTTTTACAATAGGACTCTATTTCACATTAGGCACTCCTGAATTTTCGGAGATTGCGACCACAAAAGATAAGCCCGAGATAGAAACTTTAGTTCAAAAATTAGAGAAAAAACTCGCCCATAAACCCAATGATATTAATGGTTGGCTGCTGCTTGGACGCTCTTCCATGATGACCGATGACTATCAAAAAGCCATTTTTGCCTTTGAAAAAGCCATTGTATTAGAGCCACATAATTTAGATGCCCTGCTGCCTTTGGCAGATGCTTTGGCTGTTATGCAGGCAGGAAAACTGATTGGCCGCCCTTATGAATTACTCTTAAATTCGATTGATTTAGAGCCCAACAACCCCATGGCACTGTGGCTAATTGGCATGGCTGAGGTTGAAATTGGGGACAAGAAAAAAGCTGCTGAATATTGGAAAACCCTCTATCAACTTCTCCCTAACGACTCAAAAGATCAAAAACAGGTTGCCAAAATGCTGGCAGGGATAGGCGAAACGCCACCGCAGAACAGTGCTCAAAAGCCAGCATCAGTCAGTAAATCACCGCAAGTAGTCAATGGAGCGGACTCTGAAGAACGGATTCAAATCATCCTTGACGCTAGTCCTTCCGTTAGAACAGCCATCGAAGATGCCACCGTTTTTGTTTATGCTAAATCGGCAACGGGTATGCCTATGCCGATTGCTGCTAAAAAATATTCCGGCAGCAACCTACCTGAAACGATTATTTTAACTCACAAAGATGAGCTCATACCCAACAGGCAACTCGCTGACTTTGATAACCTGATCATTGGTGTCAAAGTAACGAGTCAATCCAAAATGGATCAAGGGCACATCCTATTCAAAACGGAGGTGCCTCTTAATAGCCACACAAAAACACGGATCATAATTACTTACTAATATAATTAATCGCTTGCATAAATATAATATATGACCCATTAATTATCCTTTCTTTACCCATAAATCATTGTTGTCTATGATACCCACACAAATTGAACAGTGG
>JAADDM010000315.1 GCA_013153955.1 Gammaproteobacteria bacterium
ACGGCCTTTTTAAGCGCAAAATCAACCCAAGCAGGGATTTCACGATCATCCTCTAAAACAGAACGGTAGGTTAACTGCCTCTGCGCAGCTTTGGTTCGCGCTCTAGAGACCTCAATACCATAAGGCAACTTACCCGAGAGCATTTGATAGGTCATCACACCCAAAGAGAACTGATCTGAAGCGGGTGTCCCCACCTCTCCCAAATAATATTCAGGGGCCGTATATTGAGCCGTCCCGAGAATATCATCACGCTGGTGTGGCGAATTAACCTCCATCAAGCCCGCGACACGCGTTGCACCAAAGTCGATAATTTTAACCGTACCTTCATTGTCTATCATAATGTTATTAGGGCGTAAATCCTGGTGCAACATATCTTGCCTATGAAAGGCACGTAGCCCTTTGGATATCTGTTCAACAATCCCTCTAACCGTTTCGACATCAGGCTTAGGGTTGTCAACAATCCACTGCGCAAGGGTTTTACCCTCAATAAATTCTGTGACCACATAGAGAAAATTACGTTTACGCGTTTGAGGGCAAGCTTTTAGAACATGCGCATGATTAATCCGTTTGGCAATCCACTCTTCTAATAAGAATCGCTCCAAATAGGTCATGTCATTTCGCATCTCAAGTGAAGGAACTTTGATAATCACCTGGTGCTCGGTCTCTAAATCCATTGCGAGATAGACATAACTGCGGCTGGTAATTTGTACCTCCCGCAGTATTTTGTACCCATCAAATGCTTGTCTAGGTTCAAGCTTTGGGGGGAAAGGCAGAATATCTAACTGTTTAAAAATCTCAGTCTCTTCCTGTACAGGCAACTCATCAATCCGTACCACTTGTACGGTTAAGTTATCATCGCTGCCACTCTCATAGGCTTTATCAAGTATGGCTTGAGCCGCTAACGCTAAGTTTTCCTCGGTTCGAATTAGATCAATCATATCCGCTTCAGAGACGAATTCGTAAATGCCATCCGTTGCCAGAATAAACGTATCGCCCACCGTCAAAGCACATGATTTATAGTCCAAGTTAAGCTGAGCATTGATTCCTAACGCGCGGCTTAAATAACTTTTCTCTGCTGAGACGACTCGGCGATGGTCCTCTGTTAACTGTTCAAAAGTCACTTCCGCCACCCCTTCGGACGTCGTCTCTTCAGATGTTTTTCTCTCCATTACGCCACTTGGAATTCGATATATTCGGGTGTCACCAATATAGAAGATATGAGCAGTACAGGCTTTAATCACCAATGCACTGAAGGTACAGACATAACCTTTATCTTTATCAAATCTATTTGGACTATTTTGTGACTGACCATACAGCCAAGCATTGGTTGCAGACATGACACTTTGAACCGCTTTACTCACAGACCAAGATTCAGAGGTGCAGTAGTAATCTTCCAAAAAACTTTTAACCGCTGTTTCACTCGCAATTTGGCTCACCTTACTACTGCTGATACCGTCCGTTAGCACCACGGCAACCCCTTTGGCGCTTAACTGCGGCTCTTGCGGGAGACAAGCACCGTGAAAATCTTGATTAATCTTTTTGCGCCCTTTATCAGAACACTGTGCGACAGAGACTTTTAATGAGGTGTTCATACAGATTCTTCCATTATGATGCTTCATGATTCAATACACCGACAAACGGTATAGACTTGCCAATCTACATTCTCATTATTGACGATATTCGGCCATAAAAAAAGCCCCTATTGTGAACAATAGAGGCTTTAGCATGAGTGCCAACATGGCCAGGTGATTGAGATTTAAAAGCGACCGTTAAGTCCTAGACTTAATTGCCCTATCGCCTGTCCTTTTTCTTAACGCTCAATTATAGCTTGCGCTCTGCACTTGTTTTAACGTGCGTGTAATACAGAGGAATACCCACAAACAGTAAACCACCGACTAGGTTACCCAGTGCCGTTGGAAGCTCATTCCAAAGCAGGTAATCTGTAATTGTAAAGTCTCCCCCCATAATCATCGAAAAAGGGAATAAGAACATGTTCACAATCGAGTGTTCAAACCCCATATAAAAGAACAACATAACCGGCATCCACATCGCGACCACTTTACCCGTTGCTGAAGTTGAAACCATTGCACCTACAACGCCCATTGCAACCATCCAGTTACATAACATGCCACGCATAAAGACGGTTAGCCACCCTTCAAGACCCTGTGCCTGATACCCCATGGTTCTTGCTTCACCAATACTGGCTACTTTTTGTGCGATGGCACCGGGATCAAGACTATAACCATAGGTAAGGATAAAGGACATCATAAAGGCAACCAATAAGGCTCCCATTAAGTTACCCAAGAAGACTAAGCCCCAATTTCGTAAGAGACCACTCATGGTACATCCAGGGCGTTTATCTAATAACGCAAGCGGCACCAACATGAATACACCCGTTAAAAGGTCAAACTTCATTAAGTACAGCATAATGAATCCAACGGGGAATAACATCGCCCCGATCAAAGGACTCCCTGTTTTAAACGCAACCGTAATGGCAAACATCGCCGCGAGCCCTAAAATCGCGCCAGCCATAATGGCTCGGATCAAGGTATCCTTAGTTGACATAAATATTTTAGACTCACCAGAGTCAACCATCTTGGTGGCAAACTCACTCGGTTCTACGTAAGACATAGTGCTGTTCCTCTCTATTATTATTTTTAAGATAAAGGAGCGTGATCATTCAAAGATACATAGGGGCAAATGTCCAACTTACCCTAACAAGGGATAACCCTATGCCCTATCCCTTTCAACAGCCCGCTCTTTTAAATACCCTTAGGAATTACAAGGCCAAAATAATAATATCATTTATTTTCAACAAGATAGACAACAACACATGACACACACCCCGAATAAAGATACTAAAATGGTGCGCTAAAGCACCAAAACCATACATTAAGCCATGTTTATCGATGCCTTAACGTAGCCCGGCACTACAACGAGCGATAGGCTGACTCTAACCCTTCATAAAGCGCCTCGCCAGAAAAGCGATTCATACGGGAAATCAACTCAAACATTACCACATTATCCTCTCGACCCTGCCACACCTTAATGTAAGTACCCTCTTTATAGCCATGATCCTGCCTAAACTTATTAAGTACATTTTTCGCCATATAAATTTGATACAACTCATTAAACGAAAGACCCGCAACCCAACAAGATTTAAAAAAGCTCGCAGCCAGTTTAGCGAGATACTCGCCAGTGACTTCACCCGTTTCCAAAGCCGTACGCATCATCTCTTCATGCACCCGCACTTGCTCAAACGTTGTTAATTCACAAAGGCCTGTAGTGAGCGGCTTATCACTTACATTAAAAGCCTCCGAAAGCACTGTTAATGCCTGTGGCACATCAAATCGTTCAATCGCAAGGCTCAGTAAAAAGTGCCAGATATCAACCAGTTCAACCCGAGCATTTTCAATATCAATCACCGCATCGACACTTTTCCAATGCTTCCAAGGGTAGCTGTCGATTAACTCTGCCGACTCCATC
>JAADDM010000297.1 GCA_013153955.1 Gammaproteobacteria bacterium
GTAGAGTTTCTTAGAATGATTGTGGTACATGAGTTGGCACACTTTAAGGAGCTAGAGCATAACAAGTCTTTTTACCAGCTCTGCGAGCATATGGAGCCAGATTATCATGTGCTTGAATTTGAGGTAAGAGTGTACTTAACGTATTTGAGTTTGGGGCAGAAGCCTTTATGGTAAGAGGGGATCAAGCCTCTTCATCTCTAAGCTAGTAGATATGCTGTGATTCTTCATCGGTAAGGTGCTTTACCTCACGTTCAAGCTGATTACACGTCGCAATAAGGCCTTTTGAAATCGCCATAATTTCTTTATGGAGCGCTTCTATTTTTTGTGATTTTTTCTCTTTTATTTTAATGGCCGATTTAAAAAGAGAGGGCGATTCTGGTTCTGAGTGGTAGAGCTTAGAGAGGCGCATGTAAGCTTGGTGAAGAGCTTCATTTTGTGCGCCTAATGCTTCGTAGCTGTTAAGAGAGGAGAGCTCTTGACCCTTGCCATAGTACCACTGGCCGAATTTACTGTCGGTGTGTACAAGAGGGAGTTGACGGGGATCAATGAATACATCTATTACCAGTGCTTGAACGTTTGCGCGCCATGAAATATGGTCCGACTTCGCTTTATGTATCTCGGTGATACACTCTTTTTTGATCATGTTACGTTCCTTTTCGCCATGCCTTGGGTCTCTGAATAAATGCTGACTAAATAGGAGAATCGTTATTTAGTAAAGCTCTTTAAGCTCTTCATCCGTCAGTTCCATCACTTCTTTTTCGAGCATTTGAATGGCTTCTAGTAGCGTTTCTGAGATAGATAGGAGCTGTTGCATGAGCTTTTCTGCTTCTTCTTGATTCTTTGCTTTTAACTTTGCCTTTGAGCCAAAAAGTTTTGCAAAGGTCGATTGGTTTGATTCACCAAATAGCAGTTTAAATATCTTCATATACGTCTGGTGAAGCATTGCATGGGGCGTATCTATCGAGTTATATGAGGCAAGTGTTGACAGCATTTGACCGCTACCATAATACCATTGACCAAATTTACAGTTCGTGTGAATGACGGGTACGTGGTCTTGTTCAATCGAAAAGCCAGCAACGATAGCTTGGGCATAAGCGCGCCACTTTATGTGTGCAGCTTTCGCTGCACGTAGCTGTGTCATAATCTCTCTCTTTTCCATGTAGCAATCCTTCAATGTTCAAATATTTGACAGGTATGAGTTGTTCTAAAATAGGTTAAGCAATTAGCTTGCCGTTGCGAGCCGTGATCTTTGCTTAAGGATTCATTGTATAGTAGAACGCTATAAACTACATGCGTAAATAGGCTTATTGAGTGAGTTGTCTTTATTTGGGGAATAGCGACCTCAAGTTTTATTTTGGATAATCCTCTATACTGATCTCTTTATAGAATGTTTAAAATGGAGTAGTGCGATGTTAATGGTTATTTCCCCTGCCAAGGCGCTGGATGAAAGCCGTCCCGTTCAGACGGCATTAAAGACAGAGTGCATTTTTCTTGAGCAGGGCGCAGTCTTAATAGAGGCGTTACAGCAAATAGGCCCTGTCGAAGTGGGGCAGTTGATGCATATTAGTGACAAGCTTGCCGAGTTAAATTATGAACGTTTTAAGTCATGGAGCCTTCCTTTTGCGGAAGGCAAGGCAAAGCAAGCAGCATGGTTATTTAAGGGGGATGTTTATCAAGGTCTGGACGCATACTCGCTTCCACAGGAAGGGGTTGATTTTATTCAAGGGCATTTAAGAATTTTATCAGGGCTTTATGGTCTATTAAGGCCTTGTGATGAAATGCTCCCCTACCGTTTAGAAATGGGCACAAAATTTGTCAATAAAAAAGGTAAAAATCTCTATGAGTTTTGGGGGAGTGATATCACAGAGGCCCTTAATGCTCAACTCCAGGCGCTAGGAAGTCAGACTTTAGTGAACCTCGCATCGACTGAATATTTTAAAGCCGTTAGAAAGGAAGAGATTAAAGCCCAGATTATTACGCCTATTTTTAAAGACTGGAAAGGAGGTAAATATAAAATCATCAGCTTTTACGCAAAACGTGCTCGAGGCTTAATGGCTAGATATGCTGCTGATAACTTAGTTGAAAACGCAGAAAACCTGAAGTTTTTTGAAGTTGATAGTTACCAATTTAACCCTGAACAATCCACTGAAACAGATTGGGTATTCACGCGAAAAATTGAGGCTTAGACTACTCATTGGCAGGGTTGAGCGGTTGTTAATTGCGAGTCTCGATGAGCATTGTGTTTGCTAGAAGGTTAGCTTTTAATTTAAATTACCTAAAAGATTCAATTTACCTTCACTTTTAATTTAAAGCCTATATAATACGCCACACAACAAGGCGCCCGTAGCTCAACTGGATAGAGTACTCGGCTACGAACCGAGCGGTTAGGGGTTCGACTCCCTTCGGGCGCACCATATTATAAACCTCGTTTAATCCTTGATTAAGCGGGGTTTTTTTATACCGCTACATTAATGTTCCTCTTTACATTAACCGAGTTAAAAAAAATCTTAAAGTCTTAAAGTCTTAAAGTCTTAAAGCATTTTGCTATTTTGGCTGGCATAAGCTGTTTAGTAAGCGTAGTATAAAAAAAGTATTTTATTAGTAGGATGATCACCATTGTGCGTAATTTGTTTGGATCGTGTACGCTCTGGTTACATGTTTTTAAGTTTGGGAATGTATGAATATTAATAAGCTTCTTTTCTTTGGGTTCAGTATCATTATTTTATTTGTGACCTCCGCTGCTTATCTAACCTATCAGATGACCCAAAATTCCATTTTGGAGTTTAACCACTCTATTCATCAGCAGTATAAAAAACACAATTTAGTCTTAGAAATGCAACTGCCTGCACGAAGCTATACCATGCATATGCAGCAAGCTATTTTGACAGATGACCCTTTTGATCGTGATCAGATTATTATGCAGGGGCATGGATTTGCTTCTCAGTATAATCTTGTTCGAGCAGACTTTATGCTGATAATGAATGACTATGATAAAAAGTGGTTGGAAGGCTTGGATGATATTACTGACCAGATTTCAGAGGCAAGTAAAAAAGTTTTACGCCTTCAGGATACTGGGCATAAGCAAGAGGCGATTAGGTTATTAAGAGCGGTTGTTTTTCCTTTAACAGAGGTGTTCTCTGCTCATGTGTCCAGCTACGCAATTAAATTAGAGGGCGTGTTAGCCAAGAAATTGTTGGATGAAGAGGAGCAGCTGAATGCCTTGGTGCTTAAAATATCCGTCATGACCGCCCTCGTTGTGCTGTTAAGCCTGTTTATCGTTTTTTATATCACTCGAAAAATTCAGTTGATGACAAAAGAGTTATGCTCACTTAATGCCTCGTTAGAAAATCGAGTAAATGAACGTACGAATGACCTTCAGCAAGTACAAGAAGAGTTAATTAAACAGAATGATAAGCTTAGAGAAGTTTCCATAAAAGATGCGTTAACCGGAGTTTACAACCGGTTTGGCCTGCGAGAAAAGCTG
>JAADDM010000248.1 GCA_013153955.1 Gammaproteobacteria bacterium
TGACTATAGGAGCTTTCCCTCCATCTGCAGATAAAAAAATGAGAGCGACTAGAAAGTAAATTAGCCCCTTTGTAAATTTTATTCTGGATAAGTATCCGGAAGTCGCAGCTAGTAAGTAGCCAATTAAAGGCAAAAGGGAAGCTAATTGTGAGGGGACTTTGCTAAAGTATTTATTGAATAATCTGACATGAAGCAGAGATTTACCTTCAATCAGGGCAGAGAGAAATGCATGTTTGTAACCTAGATTGTAAAAAGCTAACAATAGCATTATACCAAATAAAGTAAGTGATAAGCTAAAAATATTCAATTTTTTGATTAAGGAGTTAGAAAACTCTTTTGGTATACGAATAACATCTAACTTTAGGCCCAAAAGTTGCATCAGAAAAGCAAGTGTTATTGATAAAATCAGCAAGCTTGATAACGTCCATAAATTAACTGATAATATCACGCTTTCGTCTTTCACGAAGATAGCTTGCACATTATCTAAACCTAAAAAGCTTATCAGGTTTAGAGGTACCAATATTAGAGCAAGCTCCAGGTACCAAAAAAGAGGCCAGGGATTCTGAGCTGGAAACCTTATATCAAGTATTGTCCCTCTCAGGGAAAAGAATGTAAAAAATAGCACTATTATAGTAAGACAAAGTGTAATGATCCCTAAAAACATGGTCAGCCCTTTTTATTGATTAAACTGAGTAATATTTCATGTGTTTGGGTGGCACGAGCATCCCACGAATGTTGTCTTTTTATCAGCTCTCTTCCTTTCTGCCCCATTTGTTTTCTGATCTCAGGATGGTGGTATAGAAATCTGACTGCTTCGGCTAATGCTTTGGGGTTTTCAGGAGGAATAACAATCCCGCACTTTCCCTGGCGTACCAAATCGGCCATGCCTGGAAAGTCAGACACAATCACAGGGACTCCACAGGCCAGAGTTTCGAAGACCTTTAAAGGAAAAAGCCCTGTTTTACTTCGATTTTTTGGGGAAGATTGAGGGCTTAAACCAGCCAAACTACGAGCCACAAGAGGAGGGATTTCCCGATAAGGGACCTTCCCAAGATAGGAAACTTCACCCTTCGCTGCGGCTTCTTCAACCTTCTGGCGTTCGACCCCATCACCCACAATAACAAGCCGGACCTCCTGAGGCCATTCAGGCCGTCTCACGGCCTCTAACATCGTATCTATGCCTTGCCAGGAGGTTAGGGCACCAAAGAAAATTACAAACGTCTCAGGAAGATACATTGATACTTCTTTTTGGGCAGCTTGCGGTGTAAACAATTTTATATTAGCAGCGTTTGGAACCACGTAAACATTTGCATTCTTGCTCTCTCTGGTTACCCATGAGGCCAGCTGAGGAGTAACCGTAATCACTATATCCGCCCAGCGAAGTTGAGATCGCATTAGCCATTTCAAGAAAGGCTTAAAATGAGAAGTGAATGGCCAGGCAATAAAAACATCTTCGTAAGGCCCATTTACTTCCTGGACAACTGGTATTTTCTTCAGACGAGCCCATAGAGCTGTGGGCCAACTAGCAAAATGATGTCTGATATAGACTACATCAGGTTTTTGAGAAAACCAGAGACGGGCCTGGGTTAACAAAAATTGCCCGAGACGGGCCAATGCACCGGGGCAGTTCTTTTTATAAACGGGTTCGAATAATCTTATTTTCCATCCGTGCCGCTTTAAACCAGCAATTATTTCGTGAACGTGGGCATAAGAAGCTTGTCCTTCATTTGTCTTTTGTAAACAAAGATAGTGGAGCTTTGATTTGCTATCCATTGGAGTGAAACTCCCGAAGATAAGAAACAATTTTCTGTGCTGCCCGGCCATCGCCGTAAAGGGAAACTTCATTACCGCGCCGGTCTATGCTCTCTAGGATGCGCTGCCGAATGACCGCGGCCGAAGTCGGCGGCGCGAGGACGTTCCAGCCGGTCTCGACCAGCTCGACCCATTCGGTCTCGGTGCGCAGGGTCACGCAGGGCACGCGGTGGAAGAAGGCTTCTTTCTGTACCCCGCCAGAGTCAGTAACAATGAGTCGGGCATTTTTCTCAAGCATCACCATATCTAGGTACCCCACCGGCTCGAGAAGACGGATGTGGCGCCCGGCCTCCTCCAGCATTCCCGCGCTGCGCAGGGCCTTCTCCGTGCGGGGATGCAACGGCAAGACCACGGGCATCTCCCGCGCCACCTGGTCCAGGGCCTGGAAGATGGCGCGCAGACGGCGCGGGTCGTCGGTGTTCTCGGCCCGATGCACAGTGGCCAGGATGTAACTCCGTGGGGGCAGGTCCAAAGTGGCTAGAATACGGGAATGTTTTGTGGCTTTGGCGCTATAATATAGCCCCGCGTCGTACATCACATCGCCAACCAGCACGATACGTTCGGCGGGCAGGCCCTCACGCTTCAGGTTTGCAAGTGCAGTTTCTGT
Organism: Gammaproteobacteria bacterium; assembly: GCA_013153955.1. GTDB lineage: Bacteria > Pseudomonadota > Gammaproteobacteria > Thiomicrospirales > Thiomicrospiraceae > Thiomicrorhabdus. The sequence goes on from JAADDM010000248.1 coordinate 2,420, forward strand.
CGGCGCAAAGAGCAGGTCGGCCGCGTGATCGGTGAGCACGCGGTTGATCTCCTCGGGCATGCGACGGTTGAAGGAGCGCAGCCCGGCCTTCACATGCGCGATGGGGATGTGCAATTTTACCGCGTCCAGCGCACCGGCCAGAGTCCTGTCAGTATCCCCGTACACCAAGACCCAATTGGGGCGCTCGGCGAGCAACACGGCCTCGATGGCTTCGATCATGCGCCCCGTGTTCTGGCCGTGGATGCCGCCGCCGATGCCCAGGTTCACATCCGGCCGCGGGATGTCCAGTTCGTCGAAAAAGATCTGGCTCATGTTGTCGTCGTAATGCTGCCCCGTGTGAAGCAGGATCTCGCGGGTGTCGGGCGCGGCCCGCAAGGCCCGCGAGACCACCGCGGCTTTGATAAACTGGGGACGTGCCCCCACAACAGAGAGTACTTTCATACCACAACCTCACTGGAGCTACGGAGTATTTTGAATTCCCCCCCACTATAGAAGACACAATATTAAGACTTTTGCATTAAATGCAAAAGAACCAACATCAACCCTAAATAAAGTAAGTAAAGTAACGCTTGTAAAATAGAGATAGACCAGAGAGCCACGGAAGAATCCTTAAAAGATATCCATAAAGGCAAAGAAATAACAATTAAGGAGCCAACATCGTAGATTAATTTTAGCCAGGGATAAGGGGTCAAAAATATGAAACGACTCAAAGGGCTAATGGTAAGTTGGGCAGCCATCCAGGGAGCCATTATTTTCATAAATAAACCGGCTTGATGCCATTCCGAACCAAAAATAAATCTGGAAACAGAAGGGGCCAGGAACCAGACTCCAATCCCTAGTAAAATGGCCAGAGTTCCCAACCCTAAAAAAGTCTTCATAAAGAAACGGGGTAGACGTTTCACATCAGAGCGGATAATTTCGGCAGCCTTTCCATAAAAAACATCGGAAACAGCCGAACCTATCAGGGATACAGGCAACCCCAGAACTCTCTGGGCCAGTGTTAGATGTCCCGCAGTAGTTACCCCGAATACTTGAGAAAAGACAGGTACTGCTCCCATGAGAGC
>JAADDM010000124.1 GCA_013153955.1 Gammaproteobacteria bacterium
AATCAGGCCTAGCCAGTCTTAATATTGAAGTATCAACAGTACAAGTCGATCAACTGCTTCAGTATTTGGCATTGTTAGAGAAGTGGAATAAGGTCTATAACCTAACAGCGATTAGGGACCCTCAAGAGATGCTGGTTAAACACCTTCTCGATAGTTTGGCGGTGGTACCTCATATTGAGGGTGAGCGCATGATTGATGTTGGCACAGGGGGCGGCTTGCCAGGCATCCCAATGGCCATCTGTTTTCCAAATAAACAGATTGACCTGCTGGATAGCAACAGTAAAAAGACACGCTTCTTAATTCAGGCCAAAGCGGAGTTAGGCTTAAAGAACACGGCTGTGATTCACGACCGGGTTGAAAAGTATCAGCCAACAGAGAAATACGATGCCGTTATCTCACGCGCATTCGCCTCAATGGCCGATATGTTGCACTGGACAGCGCATCTATTGAACGATAAAGGCGCTTGGTGGGCGATGAAAGCTACGAAAGAATTTGAAGACCTATCCCAGCTCCCCGGCCTAGTTAATTCACCTGAAATTATTGAGCTTACCGTTCCCGGGTTAAATGCTGATAGAATGCTTTTGAAATTATCGAAATGAAGTTCGGGTTAAGTCGAAAATAAACTCGAAAAGCCCAATAAATTGAATAAGAACATACGATGAATACCAATTTTTCTAAACAAACCAAAACCCTAAGGACATAACGTGGGAAGAGTGATTGCAGTTGCCAACCAAAAAGGGGGGGTGGGTAAAACCACCACCAGTGTTAACCTTGCGGTTGCTTTAGCACGACACGACAAGAAAGTGCTGTTGATAGATTTAGATCCTCAGGGTAACGCAACCGTTTCGGTCGGGGTGAATAAAGATGAACTGAATGCGTCTGTATTTGAAGTTCTCGTAGGGGACAGTAAGGTTAAAGCCGCCATTATTCATGTAGAGCAAGCGGACATTGATTTGCTACCTGCTAACGGGGATTTAACCGCCGCAGAAGTAGTGCTTCTTGAAGAGGATATGGGGCCAAAGCGGCTCAGAAAAGCGCTTAAAAAAGTTCGTGAGCAATATGATTCCATTATTATTGATTGTCCGCCGACCCTCAATATGTTGACGTTGAATGCCTTAACCGCTGCGGATGGAATTGTTGTCCCTGTGCAGTGTGAATTTTTTGCGCTAGAAGGGCTCTCCTCCTTGATGAGTACGATTGATACCATTCAGACCGAGTTAAATTCAAATCTTAATATTGATGGTTTGTTAAGAACCATGCATGATCGTCGTAATAATTTAGCAAATGATGTCTCCAATGAACTGGTGAATCATTTCGGCATGAAAGTGTTACAGACCATCGTACCTAGAAATGTACGACTGGCTGAAGCGCCCAGTCATGGAGAGTCTATTATTGATTATGATTCGGCCTCCAATGGTGCAATCGCTTATTTGGCCTTAGCCAATGAATTGATCCGAAAGTACCAGTTATAATTGAATCGTCTTATTTAAAGATAAAAACATATCGAGACCTTTGCCCGAGTGAGGCGCGAGATAAGAGTGAGATAAAAACCTCCTAATAGCCGAGAACTTAGGGAATAGTTAGCTATTACCAATTTTTTCAAAAAATAGTAGGGGTTTTTAGCCATTGTAATTCGTGGATTTACTGCTGCAAAGGTCGCACATACTAGAAAGGGTAAGTCACGTGGCTAAAAAACGTTCAGGAATGGGAAAGTTAGGGATTCATGCAATGATTGGCGCAAAGCAGAAGTCGGAGGGCGCAAGCTCTGACCTACGCATTGAGAAAATCAATGTAGATCAGCTTCAGCCTGGACAGTATCAGCCAAGACAGCAGTTTGACCCCATTGCACTTGAGGAGCTGTCAGAGTCGATTAAGGCTCAAGGCATTGTACAGCCCATTATTGTGCGTTCTGTTGGCACAAATAAGTATGAAATTATTGCAGGAGAGCGCCGCTGGAGAGCTTCAAAATTGGCTGGGCTAGATAAAGTGCCCGTTGTGGTGCGCCAAGCAGACAGTCAGGCGACTTTAGCAATGGCTTTGATTGAAAATATACAACGTGAAGATCTAAACCCGATTGAAACAGCAATCGGTTTGAAACGTCTTTTAAAAGAGTTTGACCTGACTCAGCAAGCGGTTGCCGATGCCGTAGGCCGGTCAAGGGCCGCCGTTTCAAATCTATTGAGACTGCTAAAACTGCCCAAAGGCATTCAAAAAGCACTGCATGACAGTCAAATATCCATGGGGCATGCGCGCGCCATTATCAGTTTACCGGAATCTGTTCAGCAGGCACTGGTTCAAAAATCGGTCAGCAAAGGCTGGTCTGTTCGAGAGATGGAAGAAGCCGCACAGCAAGCACTGCTGCCGTCAGAAATTGTCAAGGCTGCTAAAGCCAAGGCCATTCCCGGGATTGAACAAGTAAAAGTCCATGAAAAGCAGCTGGCAGAAAAAATGTTAACTGCTGTTAAAATTAACCACCAAAAGAGTGGGCGTGGCAAAATAGAGATTAGCTACAAAAATATGGAAGAGTTAGAGCGATTATTACGGCTCATGTAACAAAACGTGAAGAATAAGCTAAAAACGATTATCAATAGATAGTGTGGAAAGACTTTTTTAAGGCACACTATCTAGTTGTTATGAACTATAAGCAGATAATAAAGCATATAAATTTACCTTATGGCTGGCTTTTAGCCCCATAAAACATTATCATGCACGCCCGTTTAGCTTGAACTTCGTTTGACTAAAAAGTATCATTAGCAGAGTTTGTCGTCATTATGCATGAACCTATAAAACATGAGAAAGTGCCAAGAGGCACAAAGCCTGAAGTGAAAACTCAGCCAAGTCCTGCTGCTAATTACTTGCTAATTAGTGCAGGCTCGATTTTTACTTCAATGCTGTTGGCCGGCTTTATCGTGGGATATATGCTGGATCATTTATTTGATACCACACCAATCTTCTTTTTAAGTTGTGCGGTATTAGGGTTTATCGGCGGAATTCAAAAGGTACATGCGCTGACCAAACGGTTAGATCAAGTAGACGTACCCAAGACAAAAGAGCATGAAAATGATTAAAGGCCTGGATAAGTCGTTTAAAATTCAGGGCAGTATTGGCCTAATTGCCCTCATTATCTTCGCCTTTCAAGGGCAAGCAATGGGCGCAGGCTACGGATTTTTTGTGGGCATGATGAATGTCCTAATGTTGAGCTTAACCTTTAACAAGGCAAGCTCAACCGCAGAAGAAGACCCTAAGACGGGTATATTAATTTTGTATATGAGTGCAGTTGTTAGATTCGTTCTACTAGCTGTGTTATTTATTGTAGGTCTGTCTTTTCTTGAAGAGAGTCAAGCGTTTCCAGTGGTGTTAACTTTTGTGTTAATGCAGCTAGGACAGCTTTTCAATCTGAAAGGGAAAAGACGATTGACTGATTAAGGAGCAGACCATTGAGTGCTGAAAAAATGGGAACAGTCGAGTATATTCA
>JAADDM010000151.1 GCA_013153955.1 Gammaproteobacteria bacterium
CATCCAGCACCTTTTGGCACACTTTTACAAATGGCTCGGGAGAACATGGTCATCTTCACGGCCAGTCAGCCACCACCAAGTCCGCTCTCACAAGTGCCGTAGTTAGTTTCCTAAATTGAACTGGACTTTGAAAGCCTACTAGGCAAGAAAAAGGCAACGCAGTCTACCACAGCACACCGCCTTCAAGATATTTCACTTGTAGAACGACAGCTTCAGAGTGGACAGGGAAAGAGAGCAGCTCTGTACCAAAACAGTCGCCAAGACGCCAACACCGTGAATGTTATTGACACTCTCTTCTCATGGCTACTGACGAGGATGAATATTAGGGTAGCTACTGGGCTGACTGGTTTGCTTTGCGGGTGGGCCTCCTGTCGATTTGTTTTGGTCCTCGCGATTATGGCTCTAGCCTGTGTAGTTCGGGCCGTTGTCCGCAAATTCGTCCGGCGAAGCTTGGCGCTAAGCGTCCAAAAGCATGACTAGATATGGGTTTTCGCCAGCAGCAAGCCGAACACTGGATCAGTCATGCATTATGCATCGAAGGTGAGTCAGCCATTTGAATCTTCTTCCTTTAAGTGCCTCTGCCTGATCACGCCGACCAGTCCTGAGATTAGATTGTCGCCAATCGCTTGCCAACTAACCATGTGCATTTCTTCTTTTCAAAACAAGGACGGATCCGTTAACAAGAAGAACACGATGGAGACCCTAAACCCGTTCTATCAGCACATCTCGGACGATAAATTCAAGCTCTCCAAGGTGAAGGATGAGATCTGAACAGGCCCAGATAAAGATGGCGCCGTGGTCGCGGTGTCGGTGTTGAACATGGAAATAAGATCTCCCTCATCAAACGATGCTCCTTTTCTCGGCTGCCCGGTAGTGGGGATTCCATGCGGCGACCTCCAAACTTTGGCCCGATCCATCTTCATCCTGACCATTTTCCGCTCTCTTAAAGGCTTTTTCCTCTACAGCCCTGTGGCACTGGTATCGATGTCAAAATGCGACGCGAGTTGATGACAACCCAGTTTTCTTGGCTCTGACTTAGCTTCCAACCATTAATCCTTGTTCTAATTAGAAGACGGCTTTGATAAGTTCTCATTTAATAACGCTTTTCACAGAACTCTCAACCATAAACATAAACATCAGATATTTATTCTTGTTTGTTTGTATAAAATCATGAGGTATGAAGTAAATAGACAGATAAAAAGGATACAAAGGAAAGCCTATAATATGCATTTTTATTTCCTAGAATATTGAACGAGGTCAATCTTCTGAGAAGCGACATAGAACACTACACAATACAAAATGGTCGCTATAATAAAATAATTACAACCAATATTAAATATTACTTATATCAACCCAATAACTGCGTCCAGCGTAATTAATTAAAACCATGATAATAACATAATAACTCATTGAATAGAGCCTACAACTCGTTCAAATGCTACCCCTACTCGTGAACCATATGATTTAAAAATATGAGAAGTGCACAAAAAGAAAGAAGAATGGTGCTTCTGGAATGAAACGCGGTTGAAGAGCTTTCGTTTTCCATCGGAATCACGTCGTTGCCCCACATAGGAAGACATTCACCTGCTGCTAGTTGCAAACTGTCGATGGCAATGTCTCCAGAATAGGCATCACCTCTTCTAGCTATGATCATAAGCTGCAGAGAAATCAAACAGAAACTTCAGCATCGTAAACAAGTTGACATTCCGTCCGATTTTGGCTGATAAGCAGATGGTAGTCATAGTGGCAAACGTATGCACTTCATATTTAAGCCGTAGCGACTTTATTGACACGTAGCTGACTAGTAGCCGGGTCTCACCTGATCGTCTTGGCGTAGGTTCACATAAAGGCTACTGGTCAGCCAACGTTTGCCTTGTTCTCCCGCCTGCAGCCACAGAGGAACGATGCTTCCGTCAGCTGTCTTCTTGGCGATTTGCAATGTCCGGATGTGGAATCCATACATGTGATAGGCAAAGCTCAGACAATGTCTGCCTTGCACGTTGAACTTGGGCAAATAAAGGCTGTCAAATGAGAAGGAAGGCTCTCTTTATTGTTGCTCTTTGGAAAACAAAACAAGCAAGCAGACGTTCTGACTGGTTGCTTCTCGTTACTAAAGCAGATCAAGTGAAGAATGAAAAGCTAAACTTACATGGCTTCGTCTCCCGGTTGCCGTGGATCAGAAGCTTCAATGTAGGCGTAGTACTTTCCACTGAAAGCCCATTCTGGACCAGTTGCACCAGATGGCGTTCTTCCAGTTTGACGCGTCCAATCAAACTGATCGGTTTTTCGGTCCTGGACCATACCACAGAAAGGAGTGGTATCGTCTTCAAAGTCGCAAGACCACGACAAGTCGGAGGAGCTCTCTATTTCTCCTAGAAGAATAAGACGAGAAGCATTTGTGAATTAACATTGATCATGTTTTGGTGAATTGAAAGCACTTCAATTGATCATCAGGTTTAGATTGATGAACTCAAATCTAATGGCTTTGCCAATGTCCATGTGCCTTCTTCGGCTTACCTTGGCCACAGATCATTTCGGCCACGGCTAGGCCGTAGTTGAGATCAGAAGAAATCAAATCTTGGAACGATTCAATCTGAATGATATGCTTATTGTCGCTGACCATGCTGGCTGCTTCGCTGTAGTCGAAATTCTTATCTATGCCGGTAACGTAGAGCTCGATACCCTCGGAACGAGCGTAGGAGGCTTGTTGTATGGCCAGATAAGGCAGAGCCGTCTGTCCATCTGTTATGTGTATGGCAATCTTCCTGACGTTAGGTCGGCCGTACATGGTGAAGTGTGAGCGCATCATTAGAAAGCCACTGTGTGTGTTGGTCGATTCGCCTAGGAATGGTATTCCACTGATGGCGTTGGTGACTTGACTGACTGTTTGAGTGCTCTCAAAAGGCACTGACAACTCGGCATGACCGGAGTACGTCACCACGCCAACGCGGACTGCTTCCTGACCGATGTTGAACTGTTTGACGATGTCGTTAGCAAATTTAAGCACTTTGGGCCAATTATTTTCAGTCACTCCGCCAGAAGAATCCATGACAAGCATCAGGTCTGCCACTTCACAACCTAAGAAGTAAATAATGATATAAAATTGTATCGTCGTATTTCAAATCAATGTCTTTCTTGTCGCCTCATTATTTGCAATGATCCTCTCTTCATTATTCCAAAATCTATAAAAACTGCCAACGTACCAGATGTTGTAGGAATCGTCGTGGTAGTAGTGGTTTCATCTACGGTTGTAGTTGTAGAAGATGTTGTTATCGTTGTTGTAGAAGTAACAACAGTTGTAGTGTATGCCGAATTCGGGTTAACTCGAAAACAAATTGACAAAAGTTAATTTCCACAAATGGACACGTGCAAACACTCACACACACACACACACACGGTTTTGCTTGTGTTCCACACGCACGCACGCACACACACACACACACACAGAAATTTGTATGTAGTTG